>CADAPI010000118.1:0-6349 GCA_902789705.1 uncultured Ruminococcus sp. | reverse complement strand
GCTACTCACGAACCTCCTGAAAAGCCTGAGGATGAAGAACCTCCGTACATGTCGGCAAAGTACAACGGAAACCTTGTACGTTCTCACATTCTCGCTGACATAAGCCGAAGCGGTGAGATAAAAGGTCTTTCAATGCAGAACTTCCTGCGTTACGCGGACGACACCATTGCTGACGACAAGGCCTTCACCGAGCAGGTACGTGACCAGATACTCAAAATTGTAAACGATGAAAGCACAAGCGGAAAATGCACTATCGGCACCATCTACTGCCGCTACAAAATGAGCGAAGGCGGTCCGGGAAGCGACAGGACTCTGGTACTTCTTGACCGTTCCATCGAAATTTCCACACTTCACCGTCTTATCATCTCGTTCATCATTATCGGCTGCGCAGGACTTATCATCGTATTCATATTCAGTCTGTTCTTAGCAAACTGGGCCATCACTCCTATCGAAGTGGCATGGAACAAGCAGAAGCAGTTCATCGCCGATGCATCACATGAGCTCAAAACTCCGCTGACCGTCATCGCCACGAATGCTGACCTTGTCCTCTCCAATCCGAACGATACGGTGCGAAACCAGGACCGCTGGCTGAAATACATAAAATCAGAGACCGCAAGAATGTCGAAGCTGGTTACCGAACTCCTCTACATCGCCAAATCCGACTCCAACGAGATACGTATGGAGCGCAGTGAATTCGACATTTCGAATACCGTATCAGGTGTATGCCTCAACTTCGAAGCGCTTGCCTTTGAAGCGGAACGCGAACTTATTGCTGATATTTCACCGAGGCTGAAATACTTCGGTGACGAGGACCGCATAAAGCAGCTCATAACCATTCTCATCGATAATGCTATCAAATATTCAATAATCGGTTCACAGATCTCGGTTTCCATGTTCCGCAACAACCAGAACCGCATCAAGATCTGTGTTTCAAACCGCTGCGAAAACATGACCGAAGAAAACATCTCGAAGCTTTTCGACCGCTTCTACCGTGTTGACCCGTCCCGAAACAGCGGCACCGGAGGCAACGGTCTCGGACTCAACATAGCCCAGTCCATAGCCGAAGCCCACGGCGGCTCGATAAATGTAAACTATAACCACGGCATTATTTCATTTGTTGTGATGCTGTAATCAGTAAAATTCGCATCAGATCAATAAATATTTTCTAAGTGAACGTCAGGTTTATCCGGCGTTCACTTTTTTTGATTCATGTCTTTCCGCAAAGCCCGCCTGTAATGTTGAAAACTGCGTGAAATCCATTGCATTGATTTCCTGTACATGGTATAATAAATAACGGTCAAGAAGTAACATACGGAACTTTAAACAGCAGAAAGAGGCGCGCTCTTTCTGCAGATCTTATATAAAAAATACCGGATAAACCGGTAAGTGAGGTTTTTTTAATGAATTACTACAAGAAAACAGCTGCATTGGCTGCAGGACTTCTTATCGCCATATCGGCCTGCACTCCTGCTTTTACAGCTTTTGCAGAAACTGAAAATCCGGACGACGATTTTGTAATGATCGACGACGACGGCAACGTTATCGGCAAGGAAACCGTCAGTGAAGGCGATATTATAACAAGCGGAGACTACAAATATACTGTTAAGGATGACGGCACGGTATCCGTTCTGAGCTGCGGTCACGGCGGTGAAACTTTCACGCTTCCTGTCGAGATCGACGGAAAGAAAGTTTCCCACATCGACGGAGGAGCATTCCTCGAACTCAATGCAAAGAAGATCATAATTCCTGCTGCAGTCGGTTACGATCTTACTGAAAACCCTTTTGCTTCATGTATCCTTACTGAAGAATTTGAAGTCGAAGCAGGAAACGAAGCTCTGTGTTCAGTGAACAATGTTCTTTTCACCAAAGATAAGAAGAAACTCATTGCATACCCTGCCGGTGCCGCAAAGAAGGAATACACCATCCCTGAAGGAACTGAAACCATCGGAACTGCCGCTTTTTACGAGAGCAAGCTCGAAAGCATCAAAGTTCCTGCATGTGTTACAAAACTCGAACGTCACTGCTTCAGTGCTATGAAGTCACTGAAATTAGCTGATCTCAGTGAAACAAAGCTGAAGGAACTCCCTCCTATGACCTTCGCTGCATCTTCAGCGCTTACAGAAGCAAAGCTTCCTGAAACTCTTGAAAAGATAGAAGTAGCCGCTTTTATGGACTGTTCTTCACTTGAAACGATCACCCTTCCGGAATCTCTTACATCTGTCGGTCAGTCCGCTTTCCAGGGCACAGCCATGAAGAAAGTCATTATTCCTGCATCCGTTTCAAAAATCGGTTACAACGCTTTCGGATACGTAGATGAGGAAACTCCGGTAGAAGGATTTACAGTCATCGGTACACCTAATACCGAAGCACAGACTTACTGCACAGACGGAGACTCTGAATACAATTATCAGAATCAGTTCACATTCAAGTCATACGATGACTACCAGAACCAGCTTGATTTTCAGAATCTTGACATGAAGTCATACGGTGACTATATGTACGCCGTTGACGGTGAAGAGACCTATCTTATTCTCTGTGACTCAGCTGAGGACACACTGGTGGTACCTGATGAGATCGACGGACATGTGATAACATCCATCTATAAAAATGCTTTTCAGGGATGTATCTCAAAAGAGATCACACTTCCTGAAGGTGTAAAAACCATCGGTGAAGATGTTTTCAGTGACCACCTTGTAAGCCTTACACTTCCGGCAAGCTTTGAAGAATTCACCACTGACGAACCGTTCGTAAACTGCTCAAAGCTTAAAAGCCTGACAGTTGCAGAAGGCAATGAAAAATACTCATCAGAAAACGGCATACTCTTCAACAAGGACAAATCAGTTCTTCTCATATATCCTCAGGCAAAGGAAGACGAAAAAGCAGTACTTCCTTCCTCGGTAAAAGCAATTGCGGTATCTGCATTCTGCTACAACGAACACCTTAAGGTCCTCGATCTTTCCTCTGTGGAGGCTGTAGGTGACTATGCATTTGACGGATGCACAGCACTCAATACAGTGAAGTTTTCCGAAAATCTTAAAGATGTCGGATACTGCGCTTTTCTCGGTTGCCGCTCACTGAAAAACGTCCGCGTTTACAAAGACCTCATTTCAATCGGTGAATATGCATTCGGCTACGACTACGACGATGCGCTTGAAATGAAGATGCACGATGATCCTGACAAATACAAGGATGAAAACGGCAACATTCCGAAACCGTATTCCCTCGTTCACAGCTTCAGAATGTACGCCGACGCCGACTCCGTTGCTGCCCAATACGCAGAAGACTGCGGCATCGAAACCGTCTACGACGCTTTCACAGTCGGTTACACCAACGTTGACAAAAGAGTGATCTACCTCGGTTCCGGTGTCCTCGGCCTCGGTGTCCTCGGCGTGATTATCAAACTTATCACCAGCGCAGCAAAGAAGTCCAAAGCTAAAAAGGCGAAGAAATAATTAAGATTTCAATATATAAGCAGACAGCACTGATCTTTTCGGATCAGTGCTGTCTTATTTGTTACGCTGTTTATGTTCATCAGCGGCTTAAGCTGATAGTTTTTTTATATTTCTGATTCTTCGCTTCTGTCAAGCTTAACCATTGCCTGCTTTTTATAAAACGAAATTCCATAACCATTGCCTGCTTTTTATAAAACGAAATTCCATACCTCATGACCTTTTTATATCCATCAAGGTCTTTTGCGTATTCTTTCTCTTTTATCTGAACAATAGCTTTCTCACAGTCACGTTCCATATCCTTTTTACTTTCAGAACACTTGGTTTCAATGATCATCGCACGTCTGTTACGCTTGTCCCGGTAATCAATATCTGATCTGCCGATTCCCTGCTCATCATCCGTTTTAACTTCATTTCCGCCGCTGCGGCCTCTGAAAATTCCCGCCAGAAACGCCTGATAGAAATCTTCACTGTAGTTGAAGTAGCTGATCGTATGCCACAGAATATCCGAAATAATTTCACTTGCCAGTTCCTCATTTCCGTTCCACAGCGCATTCATCATATCGGTGATCTGAGTTTCGCTCAGTGTTTTGTTGAACTGCTCCACAACTGCAGTTTTAAAGATCGAAGCTATTTCCCTGTTAGGAATACGCAGTTCAGTTAAACCCGAATCATCCTGATCCGGATTGACCGGCGTTAAATATCCGGTCATCAGAAGCACGCTCCACAGATTGCTTTCAGAATCGTGGATCTGAGTATATGTAAGTGCATCCGTGATATTTTCAGAAATCGATCCGCCGTTAAGCAGCACCTCAAATTTATCTGACGGATCACAGTCAGGAATATCAAAAAAGGAACTGATCTCACTGTTGCTGCTGGTATTTTCCCAGTAATTCTTCGGCTTCCTGTTCGGATTTTTCAGCAGATCACGAACGAAATAAATAACATCCCACGGACAGTATATTTCAGATGTACCAAAAAGATATCCGTCGTACCATTCCTTTGCTGTTTCCATCTTGTCAGAAAGCTCGTAATATTCAAGAATATCTTCAACTTCATTCTGCGTAAAACCGAAATAATCAGAAAAATATTCATCCATAACAGAATATGAGGCGAAATTATTCACCCCTGTGAAAATACTCTCCTTTGGAATACGCAGACATCCTGTTATCACCGCAAACTTCAGATAAGGATTGGTTTTAAGCGACGTACTCATGAGGCCTCTGATAAGATCAACCATCTGGTTATAATAACCGTTATGATGTGCCTTTGCAAGCGGAACATCATACTCATCTATCAGAAGGATAACCTGCTTACCGTACACGGAATACATCATTCGCATAAGGTTTTTGAGGGAATTCTTTATATCAGAAACCGTTCCTTCTTCCGCTTTCAGTTTGGCAAATATTTTTTTATCATCAGGATCCACCGGTTCAAATTTATCACTGATAACAAGGCGCTTGCAGAAATCAGCAATTGCAGACCTCAGCATTTCAAACGCAGATTTAAAGTTCAGTCCGTCAGTATCTTTTAAAGAAAGAAAAATAACAGGATACTGGTTCATATATTCCCTGCAGAATTCAGAATGCTTCGAAATATCAAGACCTTCAAAAAGCTTTTCTCCGTCACTGCGCTGAATATTGAAAAAAGTGTCCAGCATGCTCATGGTAAGCGTTTTGCCAAAACGGCGCGGTCTTGTGAACAGAGTTACAGCATTGTCCGTATCATGAACAAGTTCATAAATAAGTTCCGTCTTATCCACATAGTAACTGTCCTTCTCACGGATCATTGCAAAATTCTCTACTCCAACCGGAATAGTCTTCTTACGCACAGCAATAGTCTTCTTACGCACAGCATTCCCTCCTGACTTAAAAACATATATACATTAAAATTATAACATGAAAACAGAATGGTTTCAATAGATTTGTCAGAGACACTCGGTAATTTCTTTGCTTAGAAATGGTGAGCTGCCTACGGCAGCTAATTGTAACCGCAGGCATCCTTTCGGATGCCCGCTTTATTCTTAGGTGATTTTTCATTACATTGCGTCAATGTCCATATACCTGCTACTCGACAAGTTCAAATCTGTATTTCTGCTCGACATCAGGATACTTCTCATGGTCAACTTCCGACAGAAACATTTGATACGGTCTTACATACGTTTTATAATCAGTATAAAGAGCCTTATACACGACAAGTTTTTCACCTGTCTCGGTATGTTCGGCAACATCGATAACATAATACAAATTGCCTTTGAAATGTCTGTACATTTTCTGAGTCTGAATTGTTCGCATTTTTATTCTCCTTATGTATTTTGGATTTAATCTGATGAATCAATTTTATCGCATCGAACATAACATGTCAATATTTTTGAATTCACGAGGTGCTCTGTAATTCCTTGACTTTTGCAGAAATGGTGAGCTGCCGAAGGCAGCTAATTGTAACCGCAGTCATCCTTTCGGATGCCTGCTTTATTCTTATGTCGAATCATAATTTTTTCAATTAAAAATCACTTACCAGGTTATCATCTTTTCCATATTTCATTGCAGCCTTACTTACTTCTTAAGAAAGGCTTTTACTTTTTCCTTTGCTTCTTCAAGAGTTTCGCATTCTCTAAGAATTTCTAGGATTTCCCATGTTCGATTTTCTTTTACAAGTTCTTCGATCTTTTCACTTGCGTTCATATCTTCGTCCATTTTTACTCCTGTTCCGCCTGTGACCGTAAGGCTTTTTCCATATATTATTATCATAATATTTTTGGTGCTTAAAAATCAATGCCTTTCCTTACTCAAAGAGAATGCTTACCCGAACTTACTTCGAATGATTTTTTCTCATAATATTTAAGCTTATTATCTCTTGTTCCAATTTCACTTTATGGTCAAGCATATATTTATAGATTC
>CADAPI010000117.1 GCA_902789705.1 uncultured Ruminococcus sp. | reverse complement strand
GATGAATCACCCAAGGCTGGATACCGACTCCTTGCTAGGGTTTGTCGGGACAGGAGTTTCACCTGTCTAGGTCAACTGCGCCGAACCGGCGCACCATATTTTTCCTCCAAATCACTTTTTTCCAATCATTTCATTATGTACTTATAAGTATAACGAATCAGGTATTATATAATCAGCAATATTCTAAATCTAAATACAGCATAGTATAAACCAAGGTGAGCTGCCGGAGGCAGCTATTTTATAGTATCAGGCATCGCGATGCCTGATACCTTTTATATGCTGAAAAGGCGGTAATCTCTCATTGTGGGGTGATTACGCCTTTGGAATTATTATTATTATATCATTTTACTCGAACATTAACCAGCGTTTTTTTAGATTTAATTATATGGGACCACTTCAATGTAATGACATCATCAGCTGTTTACTCATTTAGCCATGCGGATAACAAAGCATATTCCGTTTTCGGTACGCTCTGCGGTAATATTCCATCCGTGCAGATGAATGTAGTCACGAGCTATGGAAAGACCAAGGCCGGTATTTCCGTCTGGTCCGGTGTAGAACCGCTCAAACATATGCTTTATAACATCATCTGTCAGCACTTCGCAGTCATTCCCGATACGTATCTCACCTTTTCCGCAGGATATGTGAATACCTTTCTTCGCATATTTCAGTGAATTGGTGATCAGATTGGAAAGTGCGTGTTCGAGCTTGTCAGGATCAGCAGATACTGTCATCGGTTCAAGATCAAGAGTCACATTCAGTCCCTTGTTTATGACGGTTCCTTCGAAAGGCATAAGGCAGTCCTGAATGAATTCCTGCATTTCGACCGGTTCTTTTTCAAGTTTTACCGAGCCGCTTTCCAGCTTTGACATGCAGAGTATCTCTTCGATAAGCCTGCTCATTTTCTCTGTCTGTCCGGCTATTACACGACCTGTTTTTTTGTAGTCCGTGATAACGCCCTGGCTTATACCGTCCGCATAACCGCGCAGTGCTGTCAGAGGAGTCTTAAGTTCATGCGATGTGTTTTCAAAAAACTGCTTCTGTGCGATCTGATTCTGTTCAAGTTTTTTTCCGAGTATGAATCCGGCTGCAGTTCCGAATGTGCCGATAACAGCTGCTGTCAGAATGAAGATAATGATCATATGATTTATCATATCCATTTCGCCGGTAACATCTACATACGCGATCATTTCACGCACGCTGCACATTCTGGCATCACCGTCGATCTGCATACCAGCCGGATCTGAACCGTCCACAGTGATATATGAATAGATCTGAACCTTATCATCCTCTGATGGGAACGGCACTTCTGCTGATATTTCCGTATCGCTTTCATTAAAATAAATAAACTGACCTGCAGTATCAGTACTTCGTATATAATAAATGCTTCCGTCTATCTCTGTTTTTATTGTCTCATCTTTCTGTTTTCCGCTGCACCAGCGAATGACCGCCTCTTCCTTTGGCGTGAAATGATTCTCATCTTCCTCATCCAGTATATAAATAAGCTCCGGCGAGTAAAGTGAATATCCGGTATCGGCGTCGTTTCCCGTGATCTGAACATCTGTATATACAAACGGATCAGAACCGGCGTTCTTAAGAGCTATATCTGCCTGTTCTGCCATTCTGTGCGTGATACTGTAATAAAACACGGTCATGATGATAAGGATCATAACCAGTACAGTTCCGCCGGTCAGAAGTGCAATGCGGTAACGTATTTTAAGATGCTTACGCATGCTGTACCTCCAGTTTGTAGCCGTAACCCCAGACTGCCGAGATCTTTACACTGCTCGAAGCTGATTTCAGTTTCTGCCGGATACGTCTGACCGTTTCATCCGTTACGCGCGTTTCGACCTCATCGCTGTCAATGCCCCAGACACGGTTTAACAATGTGTCGCGGGATACCGCATTTCCGGCATTCTCCATAAGGCAGCCGAGCAGAGCGAATTCAGTTACCGTAAGTTCAAGCGGAACTTCTCCGCATAAAACTGTGTGTTTAGATTCATCAAAGGCAAGATCTCCGAAATTTCGTTTTACACTTACCGGCTGCATCATTTCCACACGCCGGAGCAGTGCCTTTATTCGTACCACAAGAAGCGAAGGCGAAAACGGCTTGATAAGATAATCGTCACCGCCGAGCATGAATCCGCGCATATGATCTGTTTCACTTTCCTTTGCCGTCAGTATTACGATGGGCACGGATGATATCTCACGGAGTTTTTTGCAGATGGTAAGTCCGTCGGTCCCCGGCATCATTATATCCAGTACCGCAAGATCGCATGGTTCCTTTAAAAACGCTTCATAAAGAGCATCGCCCGTTGAAAATGTACGTACTGAAAAACCTCCGTTCTGAAGGAACTCCCTCATAATGTCAAGTATATCCTGCTCATCATCTGCTGCATAGATCAGTTTTTTACCTTCTGCCATTTTTGCCTCCGCATAACTGCACCAGTTCAGTTTCCTGAACTGGTGGTTTATCTGTATTATATTTATAACGCCTTGCAAATCAGCAAACTACGTTTGCCCGTAAGCGTAATGTATTTTTCATTCACTGCATTTTGCAGCCGCAAAAAAGATTTTTACTTTAAAACTTCATACTTATCTTCAGTTTTCATCTGAAACGGTGATGCTGCCATCGAAATCCAGACTGCTTTCATCCGCATTTACTGTATAGCAGCAGCCATGCCACTTTGCATCTGAGTCCGTAAACTTTATCATAAGTTCTGTCATTTCATTTATCAGATCATCAGATATCTCTCCACCGCCTGATGCTTCGATCTGACTGTTTAGTTCCTGCCATCTTGCGTATTCTTCGTCTGTCAGCTTTTCCTTTGCAAGAGCATCTGCATCTTCTGAAGTCAGAGTCATACAGTCATCAAAATCTGTATCGTCTTCATCGAATTCGCTGTATCCGACCATAAATGAAAGTCCTGTCTCAACAGTGTCATCATCAGCGTCATCGTTCGTCACATAACACTTTTCCACGTCCACGGATGTCTCGTTATCACCCGTTCCACTCACTGCAGTTTCTGTACCGTCCTCATTTTCTGTCACAGATACGATGTCTTCTGTAACGCCCGTCGTTTCCGTAGTCTGTGCATTCACTGCAAATGCAAGCGACGTCGGGATAAGTGCTCCTAATGCGGCTATAAGTGCCACCTTTAAAATAACTGTTTTCATTTTGAAAACCTCCTTAAAATATGTTCTGACCAATGTATCAGCGTATGCTGGTTTATCGGTCTGTTAGTATAATAACATATTTCAAAGAGCAAGTCCCCGCAATTGTGTAATGATAATGTCACAAAAGTGTAATTTTCATCAGTCAAGATCAAAGAGTTTCCATCCGTCTGCAGTATTCTTTAAAAACGCACAATTATGTTCCGAATGACTTCCAAGGCCAATCTGAATGAAGCTGTCATCAGCACTGATAACTGAAAAACTTGAATCGAACAGGCGGTATTTACAATTGGATACGTCTTTATTACAGTAAAGAGAACCTCCGGACATCTTATAGACCGGATATTTACCGTTCACTCCTCTTATGTAGTCAATGCCTCTGAGCCTCAGATCAGCAACTGAAAGACTGCATATAAAGTTTTCAACCTCTGAGATATTTGAAAAGCGTTCATCGGTAACACGCTGATATACAACTGTCGTGCCGTCATATTCTTCAGTAAGCGTATCATTTTCATCTGTAGTGACTCCGCTGCAAAAAACAACTTCTTCAAGCGCCTTCAGTTCTTCAGCAGCTTTTTGTCCGATATCTTTATACTTATCATAAAGATCCTTAAAGTAAGTCGGGCCGTCCGGTATATTTGATATATGTTCATATCCGTCGATCTTCCATTTTCCGTCTTCAAGTACAAGGCTTACATGAACCAAACTGGCCCGAGCGTCAGGGGCATGATCGGCCATCATTACATCACATCTTTTGCCGTCATAGTTATATACATTGCCAGCGGCTAATGCCATCATCCTGATATCACTCGGAGAAGTCACATAAAGTTCACCGTCAATTATTTTGAAGAGAGTATATCTCCCCGGAACCTCATCATAGTTTGAGATATAGTGCATATCAATAAATGGCTCTGTAAAATAATCTTCAAGAGCAGTACGGACATCCTCTTCTGTATTATACTTATAATAAGAATCTAATTCACTGACTTTGTAATATCTCATCATATGCATAGTACCGCCATATGGTTTATAAGAATCAGCTCCTATCGATTGTATTGCATTGAAGGAATATGTAACATCCGCACCGACTACTATATCCCTGTACTCATGTTCGATATCCATAGCATAAACATGGGGGAAGAATTCAAAATTAAAACTTTCGAGCTTAGGAAGAACTGCCAATATATCAGAATAAACAGCAATGTTTTTTGGGTTTCTGAGCGGTGAATATTTATCCGCATTTTCTGTAGTAACTGAAACTGCCGTTTCAGGAGATGTAACCGAAGTCACGGCAGTCGAGAATGCAGCCGCCTTTTCAGTTTCCTGCACAGTCGTCTCTGCCGGTGTTTCTTCTTCAGTTGTTTCTGCTATCGTCATGATCGTAGTTACTTCTTCTGTTGTTTCTTCCGTTTCATAAACCGGATCAGGATCTGCCGTTACCGTTGTAACACTGCTATTAACTTCGGCAGTCTTTTCAGAGTTTTCTCCGTGCCTGATCTTATAAACTCCACCGCCTGTCAGCAATCCTGCTATCAAAACAACCGCCAGAACAGCAGCAGTCGTTTTCCGGCCAGCGTCTGCATTTTTATCTTTGCCTTCCGGCTGATTTATCTGTTTGCTTTCGTTATTATTATTTTCGTTTTCCATATCATACCTCACTTAAAGCCCAATTGATGATTTCCCATTGCCGCTTTTCATGCGGTTTTTACAACCAAACCGACTGCCTTCCCGCATCAATAATTATACATCATCATCGCAAACAAGTCAATTATATATCAACATAAGGAAAAGAATTTTTACATTAAAAAAAGAGGCATTCTGTGCATCTGAATTAAAAATTGTGCCGCAGGCACCACCTTTTCCGGTTAAAACAATCCGTCATTTTCACCGGTATCATCAGCGTCAAAGAACATAATATAGTAAACAGGAATATACGTTATGATCCCCTTATGAAGTATTTCTCTCTCGTTTGATACCACAAATGCTTTTTTGATATGATAGTCCTTATTATGAACAAATCCATTCAGTGCACTGTGAACCGTATAGTCCTTACCGGATTTGACTTCGACCGGTACTGCAGAAAGGCTCTTATAATCATCTATAAGATAATCAACTTCACCCTTGCTTCTGTTATCATAATAATATAATTTATATCCGTGTGCAATCAGTTCGCTTGCAACTACTGTTTCATATACCGAACCGAGAATTATGCTTTTCTGATCATCAAGAACTGCACGAAGATTATTTCCGTAAAGAATACCGGTAAGTATTCCGACATCATTCATATACAGTTTAAGCAGATTCTTACTCGTTGATTCGACAAGAGGAAATGCCGGATTGGAAATTGCCTGAACATTCAGTGCAATACCTGCACTTATAAGATATTCAAATTCATCACAGTAATCGTTAAATGTCTTACCCTTTTTATTTTCAATATTCTTTGCAACCACTCGTTTTTTCTTATTCTCCATATTGGACGGAACAAGATCATAGATTCTGCGGATCTTCAGTTTGTTTTCATCATCATATTTTGAGGCATCGGCAGCGTAGTATTCATGAATTTCCTTCTGAACAGCACGTACTTCATAAATGTTCTTTGTTTCAAGATATGTATTGACTGCATCAGGAAGTCCGCCGACAAGTAAGTATTTCCTGAACATATCCATCATTTTATTATGCATGGATTCATCAAGCGGCTCAAGATTTTCGAATTTATTCTTCATTGCCGCTATGACCATCTCATTCATACCGTTTGCATAAAGGAACTCCTCAAAGTCAAGCGGAAACATTCTCACCTTTCTTATGCTTCCCATCGGAATGGAAGATGTCTGCGAAAGAGTTACGCCAAGCAGTGAACCGCTCGCTATAAATGTATAACGGTTATCCTGAGACAAAAACTTCAGAAGTGTAAGCAAATGCGGATATGCCTGTATCTCATCGATAAAAATAAGAGTATTTTTCTTCTCCTTCATCCTGGAACCGTCAGTCATACTGACCTGAAGATAAAAATCCTCAGCATTTTTTACGTTTGAAAACAGTCTGTTTCCAAGAGCATCTTCAATCATGTTTATTTCAATATAGTTTTTAAAGAGTTTTTTACCCGTGTGCCTAATAATATATGTTTTACCAACCTGATGCGCACCATCTATGAGCAGGATCTTCGCAGAACCGGACTTTAGATGATCTTCAATAACTTTTTCAATTTTACGGTACAGCATAACGGCCTCCTGTTTCTGACTTTTCAATATGATTATAGCACAAAACTCTGACTTTTCAATATGATTCCAGCTCAAAAATCATGACTTTTCAATATGATTATAGCGCAAAAGCTCTGACTTTTCAATATAAAACAGATCTCAAAATCATGACTTTTCAATTTTCAGGTACTGCAACCGGCAGATATTATTCGTGTAAGTGAAGGACGCTAGCAAATTGTTGCATTTTCGCCTGTATTTTGCCACAAGACTTCATCTTTTTTGAAAACTTCAATGCCTGGTACTAAAGCACAGGGCATGAAGTATTACCAAATTCAGATGCGCTCCGTGCATCTGAATTAAAATTGTGCCGCAGGCACCACCTTTTAATCGGTACGCCTGCGGCGTGCTATTTTAAAAAAACAAAACATGAAGAGCGCTCTTCATGTTTTGTTTTTCATATATTGCAAATCATTTTATGATCTTTTCTATCCGGCATTCGTGCTTCTTGTTTTCCTTATCGTAATTGATACCGACAAGTAATAATTCTCCGCTGAACGCCTTCAGTTTTTCCGTATAGTTCTTGTTCTTTATCTGATTTATCGCACCTTCAGCTGTTTTGTCATACTTAAGTTCGATAACCATTGCAGGTACATTCATTCCTTTTCGCGGTATGAATGCAAGGTCGGCAAATCCGTCGCCGGAAGGGAATTCTCTGATTATCTCGTACTGCTTTCTTGCTGAGTAATACGCAAGTGCCAGTGTTACGGAAAGTGAAAGTTCGTTGTTGTACGCTATTACCGATGTGTTCTTACGGTGGATCTCTTCTACTATGTCTGCCACCTTTTTCTCATCAAGGCTAAGTGTTGCTTTAAGCAGATCGTCGGACTTGCGAATGGAGTACATTACTTCCTCCCATCCCTTGTCTTTGATACAATTGATGAATTCCTGTCTCACTTCCCTGTTAGGGATCCAAGCTTCACCTGTATTTCTGTCATAGGTAAGATACCCAAGATGGATAAGCAATGTTATGACATCATCAGCTGAATTCAGTGATGTCATATCGTTCTGAAATGTTTCAGTATCTACTCTGACTCTCTCTCCGGATATCATCTTTATTACCGACTGTCGCAGCCCATCCATATCAAGCTCAATAAACACCTTAAGTGCTTCAAATGTCTCTGTCTTCGTCCAGTAATTATCAAATGATTTTTCCGTTACAGCCTGTACAACCGAACACGGATTGAAGATCTCATAATCATTTACTTTATAACCGTCATACCATCTTTTAAGCTCTTCCAGCATTTCTTCATCTTCACTGCAAAGCTTCTCTACTTCTTCAACGGTAAAACCCGTATATTCTGCAAATTTTTTCTGATTTGTCATGGTATATTCATGATACATATTAAGTGCACTGTGCTCCCCGTATTTTTTTACCGGGAAAATACCGGTTGCATAATCAAGTGCAACATATTCCTTTTCTTTAAGCAGATCACGAAGGAAATCCAGGTAATATTTCTGCCCTTCTGTATCATTTTTAAAAACTCTGAATGCGCAGTCCCATTCATCTATGATAAATACAAACGGTACTCTGTGTTCGTCATATATCTCTCCGAGCATTTCTTCAAGCGAATAGTCTTCCGGAAAATCCATATTTCCATACACTTTGAGAAGATCGCGTTTTAATGACTTTATCAGTTTTTCTGTCATTTCTTTTCCGCCGGACGCTTTTGACGCAAATCCTCTTACATCAAATTTCAGTACATTGTATTTATTCAGATGTTTTTCAAAGTTCTCAGTTTCT
>CADAPI010000116.1:8271-11082 GCA_902789705.1 uncultured Ruminococcus sp. | reverse complement strand
GGATGAAAGGGAAGATAGAATGGATACGAAAGAAAAACTCAGGAAGATAGTTAAAGCCCTCGATTCAAAGAAGGCTGAAGATATAGAAGTTCTCGGAATAAGAGACCTTACAGTGCTTTCCGATTACTTTGTAATCGCAAACGGTACAAGCACAACACACACAAGAACTCTTGCAGATGAAGTTGAATACCAGATGTCCGAAGAGGGCATCGAGCCTTCAGGCAAGGAAGGACACAACGGTTCAAACTGGATCGTTCTTGACTATTCAGATGTAATAGTTCATGTGTTCTACAAGGAAACAAGAGAGTTCTACCAGCTCGAAAGACTCTGGGCTGACGGCGAACATCTTGATGTTAATGAATTGCTTAAATAATTTTTTTATACTTTAAGGAGTTATCTTTATGGGTAAATATGATTTTGCTGCCGTTGAAGCAAAATGGCAGAAATACTGGGATGAAAAAGGTACTTTCAAGGCATCTGACGACTTTTCAAAGCCAAAGTTCTACGGCCTTGTTGAATTCCCTTATCCTTCAGGCCACGGTATGCATGTTGGCCACATCAAGGCATATTCAGGTCTTGAAGTAGTAAGCAGAAAGAGACGCATGGAAGGCTACAACGTTCTTTTCCCTATCGGATTTGACGCTTACGGACTTCCTACTGAAAATACAGCTATCAAGGATAACGTTCATCCGAGAATAGTAACAGACAGAAACATTGCAAAATTCACAGGCCAGCTCAAGAGCGTAGGTTTCTCATTTGACTGGTCAAGAGTTATAGATACGACTGAGGAAGGATACTACAAGTGGACACAGTGGATCTTCCTCAAGATGTTCGAAAACGGCCTCGTTTTCAGAGACAAGACAAACGTAAACTACTGCCCGAGCTGTAAGGTAGTTCTTTCAAACGAAGACTCACAGGGCGGCAAGTGTGACGTGTGCCACAGCGACATCATCCAGAAGACAAAGGAAGTATGGTATCTCCGTATCACAGAGTACGCTGACAAGCTCCTCAAGGGACTTGAAGAAGTTGACTATCTTCCTAACGTAAGACTTCAGCAGGAAAACTGGATCGGCAAGTCAACAGGTGCTTTCGTAAACTTCGACATCAAGGAAAACGACGAGAAGCTCCGCATCTACACAACACGTCCGGATACACTTTACGGCGTTACATTCATGGTAATCGCTCCGGAACACCCGATCATCCAGAAGTACCGCGACAGCATAAAGAACATCGCAGAACTTGATGCTTACAAGGATGAATGTGCGAAGAAGAGCGAATTCGAAAGAACACAGCTCGTAAAGGACAAGACAGGCGTAAAGATCGATGGCCTTACAGCTGTGAATCCTGTTACAAAGAAAGAGATCCCGATCTATATTTCAGACTACGTAATGATGGGTTACGGTACAGGTGCCATCATGGCTGTTCCTGCACACGACACACGTGACTACGACTTTGCAAAGAAGTTCGGTATCGATATAATCGAAGTTATAAAGGGCGGCGACATTTCAAAGGAAGCTTACACAGGCGAAGGCGAGCTTGTAAACTCAGGCGAACTCAACGGCATTTCAAACAAGAAGGATGCTGTTGCAAAGGCAATCGAGATACTTGAAAAGCTTGGCTGCGGCGAAAAGGGCGTTCAGTTCAAGATGAAGGACTGGGCATTCAACCGTCAGAGATACTGGGGCGAACCTATTCCGATAGTTCACTGCGATCACTGCGGCATGGTTGCTGTTCCTTATGAGGAACTTCCGTTAAGACTTCCGCCAGTGGAAAACTTTGAACCGGGTACTGACGGTGAAAGCCCGCTTGCAAAGATTGACAGCTTTGTAAAGTGCAAGTGCCCTAAGTGCGGAAAGGAAGCGAGAAGAGAAACCGATACAATGCCTCAGTGGGCAGGTTCATCATGGTACTTCCTCCGCTACTGCGATCCGAAGAACGACAAGGAATTTGCTTCAGAGGAAGCTCTTAAATACTGGATGCCTGTTGACTGGTACAACGGCGGTATGGAACACGTTACACGTCATATGATCTACAGCCGTTTCTGGCACAAGTTCCTCTATGACCTTGGTCTTGTTCCGACTTCTGAACCATATGCAAAGAGAACTGCACAGGGCCTTATTCTCGGACCTGACGGCGAAAAGATGTCCAAGTCAAGAGGAAACGTAATCGATCCTAACGACGTTGTTGCTGAATACGGCGCAGACGTTCTCCGTCTTTACGTTCTCTTCATGGGCGACTACGAAAAGGCAGCTCCGTGGAGCGAGTCAAGCATAAAGGGATGCAAGCGTTTCGAGGACAGGATCTGGGCTCTTCAGGATATGATCACTGAAGGCGATGACTACAGCGAAAAGCTTCGCAGCTCATTCCACAAGACAATAAAGAAGGTAAGCGAAGATGTCGAAGCTATGAAGTTCAATACAGCCATAGCTGCAATGATGGCGCTTATCAATGAAATATACGCAGCAGGAAGCATCACAAAGGGCGAATTCGGCGCTCTCTGCACAATGCTCTATCCTTTCGCACCGCATATTGCCGAGGAAATGTACAGCGCAGTATTCGGTAAGGTACTCAGCGAACAGAGCTGGATCACATATGACGAAGCACTCTGCGTTGACGACTCAGTTGAAATTGTTCTCCAGATCAACGGCAAGGTACGTTCAAAGATCATGATCCCTGTCGGAACAGACAAGGATACAGCCTTTGAAATGGCACTTAAGGACGAGAAATTTGCTGAAGCAACAAGCGGAAAGAACATTGTTAAGCAGATATATGTACAAAACAAACTTGTGAATTTTGTTGTAAAATAACAAA
>CADAPI010000116.1:0-8204 GCA_902789705.1 uncultured Ruminococcus sp. | reverse complement strand
GTGTGCTAAAATAAATTTATGTTATTCATACAGCTTATAATTCTGCGGTCTGAATGACATGCGAATATTTAGTGTGTCACTCATGGTCACAGTTTTAGCTTATAACAGAGGAGATAAAAACAGATGACTGACATCTGATTCCGTAAGGTTTCAGATTTTAGCATAAACCTCTGTCTTTGTGGCAAAGGGAGGGAATAAAGTGGCAGAAGTTCGTGTTGGTAAAAACGAATCTTTAGAGACAGCACTCAAGCGCTTCAAGAGATCATGCGCTAAGGATGGCGTTATAGCTGAAGTTCGTAAGAGAGAACACTACGAAAAGCCTTCGGTTAAGCGTAAGAAGAAGTCCGAAGCAGCTCGTAAGCGCAAGTATTGATAAACAGTACATAAAACCAATTAAAAGAATTATCCTTCAGGTTGTCCTGGAGGATATTTTTTTTATAATAATCAGTAAACGGTCTGTTCTGAAAACATGAACAAAAGCCGGCTTTTCTCTGTCTGTATATCTGCGGTATAAGGTTTCTTTGTATAAAATGCTGTAAATGGGCCTGTAAATTTGTAATGAAATCTTGTCTATTTTAAAATACATTACTTGAAATTCAGTTTAGTATAATGTATAATAAAATAATAAAATACTATTATTGGGGGGATAGACTGTGATTTTGGATTCATTTCAGTTCAAGGCAATGGAAAGCGGCATAAAGGCAATGTCCATCAAGCAGCAGGTACATACTCAGAACATCGCAAATCTGGACACTCCTGACTATAAGGTAAAAACGTTTTCCTTCGGGAACACGCTGGAAAACCAGATGAAACAGAATACTAAAAAAGACAGTATGGAATATGATTTTGAGGCAAAGGTCGAAACAAAGGATAATGTTGAGGTACTGGTAGACGGAAACAACGTTGACATAGAGAACGAAAACCTCGAACTCTACAGTGCCTACATCCAGCAGGCAGCAACTATACAGAAGATGAACGCTGTTATATCAGACTACAGGTACGTTCTTCAGAACGCAAGCTTCAAGTAAGGGGGTAAGCTTATGGCTTTTCTGAATGCTCTTAACATAGTAGGTTCGGCACTTACTGCTGAACGTTTCAGAACAAACATAATCACACAGAACATTTCAAACCAGCTTGTTATAGGCAGAAACGGCGAAGACCCGTATCGCAGAAAACAGGTTATTTTCCAGACCCGACCGCAGAGCTTTGATGAAACTCTTTCACAGGTAAAGGGCGGCGGCGTAAGGGTAACGCAGGTCGTTGAAAGCCAGGAAGATTTCAAGCCGGTTTATGACCCGACTCATCCTGATGCGGATGAAGACGGATATATATACTATCCTAACGTTAACAACACGGAAGAACAGCTTGACCTTATGGAAGCAACAAGAGTGTACGAAGCAAACGTAGCAGCACTCAGCGTTGTAAAGGCCATGGCTTCAAAGGCTCTTGAAATAGGCAAGGGCTGATCTGACTGACCGTATTTCAGTCAGACAAAGGGCCGGAACACAAGATGTCCGGCGTGATCAGATAATTTGAACTTATGGATTTTAAGGGGAATGAAAAATGATAAGAGAAGATTTTATTACTCCGCTTTCAGGCATGCAGGCGATGAAACCGCTGCAGCCGATTGGTTCCGGAAAAACAAACGCCGGGAATGATGAATCGGAAATGTCATTCGGCGATACATTACGTTCAAAGATCCAGAACGTAAAGGATCTTGAACAGAAGTCACTGGCCAGTGCCTATGACGTAGCAATGGGAAATACTGAAGACATCGAAGGTGCCATGATAGATGCCACAAAGGCGTCGGTAGCCATCGAAACAGCTGTTCAGGTGACAACGAGGGCGGTTAACGCCTACAAGGAAATTATTCAGATGCAGATCTGATTTAAAGCACTGATCATATTTCCTTTGAATATTTTTGTTTTTTGGAATTTTAGTTTGGAGAATGATTTTATAAATGAACGATAAATTGAAACCGGTACTTGATAAAGTAAAATCAGTCTGGGAGGGAATGTCGAAACGGGTAAGGACGCTTCTTATAGTCGGACTTTCAGTGATACTCGTTGGTTCGATCGCACTGGCGGTCGTTCTTAACATCCAGTCAAGAAAGTGGCTCGTCCTTTTCCCTGGTATGACTACCGAGGAAGCATCTCAGGTATATCTTGAACTTCAGAACATGGAAGTTGACACCAAGATCAATTCCAAGGGCGAGATCGAGGTCAAGAAGGAAGAATGGGATGATCTTGTTTACAGACTTGCTGAAAAGGGATATCCTCAGTCAGCACCGTCCTACGGAACATTCTTTGACAACCTCAAGATGACCATGAGTGAGTTCGAAAAGAAGCAGACACTTCGTTTTGAACTTCAGGACAGGATCCAGACAACACTCAAGCGCATTGACGGCGTAAAGGGCGCCATTGTTACCATCAGCCTTCCGGAAAAGACCAACTACGTATGGAAGAAAGATGATGCAGACAAGGCGACAGCCAGTGTAATGCTCACTCTTGATAATCCGGACAGATTCACTCCTGATCAGGTAAGTGCTATCAAGAACATTGTTGCGTACAGTGCGCAGCAGGTAAAACCGGAAGATGTCTCAGTCGTTAACGCCGCAACAGGCGTTGAGCTTCTCGGCCTTGAAGAATCTTCGGGCGAAGTTTTCGACGACCAGACAAGAATGAATTACCTCAACATGATCAAGAATCAGCTTGAGGAAAATGCAAGAAGGATCCTTGCTCCTATCTACGGCGAAGGCGAAGTTATAGCCGTTGCCTCTGTAGATATCGACTACGACAAGGTAAACGAGGAAGTAAAGGAATACCTCACAAACGAAGAAAATGAAGGTGTAAAGTCAAATCAGTACATCCATTACGATACTGACGGTGTGGTCGATCCGGGCGGAATAGTCGGTGAAGAGGACAATACTGACATTCCTAACTACGGAAACCTTGAGGATGATCTCAAGTCGACTGAAACACCTGAATACGAAAGAAAGACAGAATGGGCTATCGGCTACATCCTCACACAGAAGGAAAAGGCACAGGGTGCCATCACCGATGCCAGCATATCTGTTGTTGTAACTACAGAAACAGGCCAGCTTACCGGTGCTGAACAGGAAAACATCATTCAGCTGGTAAGAAATGCAACAAACATAGACGTTGAAAAGATCTCAGCATCAGCAAGACTCGCAAATACACTTGCAGTTCCTGAGGAGGTTCCGGGAGTCGTTGATCCTGATTCAACACTTGCGAAGCTTCTCAACACACCATGGTTCAAATGGGTGCTGCTTGGTGCAGCAGTTCTTCTTATCATTCTCATTATGCTTATCATTATTGCAGTCAACAAGAATGCAAAGAAGAAGATCGCACTTGCCGAGGCTGAAAACCTTGCACAGTTAGAAAGTATGAAGAAAGCCAATGAACAGGAGGCAGAAAACTTCAAGAAGACTCTTGAACAGGCTGCCAAGGAACATTCTGAATCTTCAAATGCAACTGCAAACGAAGTAAAGGAATTCGCAAAGAAGAATCCGGAGATCGCTGCAGCACTTATACGTTCAATGATGAAAGGGTAAGGACGGGGACTTAAGTTGAGCAAAATATTCAGATCAGAGGAAGTAGTCAAGATCGCGGAAGCGGTCATGATCCCCGACTGTGTTGTCAGGGTGGATCCGCACGAGCTTCCGGAATCAACACTTATCGGTATGAATGAAGATGCCGGAGAATATGAGGGCGGATATACTGAAGACGATACGGTAATTGATGAAGATGACGGTCATGCTTCAGATGAGGAATCTGCAGCAGACCGCGCACAGGCCTCGTATGAATCAGAATATGAAAAGCTTCAGATCGAGCGTGACGCAATAATCAAGCAGGCGCAGATGGAAGCGGCTCAGATAATTGAGAACGCGAACGCTGAGGCGGCACAGATACTTGACGACGCTGCCGAGCAGGCAAAGGCTGTTATGGCTTCCGCAATGGAAGACGGATACGCTGAGGGCGTCAGGGCAAAACAGGAAGAGATCGAGGACTGTCTGCTTCAGCTGAATCAGTCAGTCGCCGAGCTTAAGATCAATCAGGAAGAATATTTTGATGAATACGCTGATGAACTCAGACTTACAGCTCTTGAAGTGGCTGAAAAGGTACTTGCACAGAAGCTTGAAGTTGATGAAAGTGTCATTATTCCTCTTGCGAGAAGTGCAGTCAAGACGCTCAGGGAAGTTAACTGGATAAAGGTTGAGATATCTGATAAAATGCGTAATGTTGCGGCGGAACTTGAAAGAGTCATATCCGAAGCGAAGCCGAACCAGCGCATCGAGGTGGAAGTAAGACGTGACGCTCCTGAAGGGACCTGCGTTGTAAGCACTGCTGAAGGCGTAATAGTTGCTTCAGTGCTTCAGCAGCTTCAGAACATACGTGAATATTTTGAGCATTACAAGGACAGTGATGAAAATGTATCCGAAACTCGATCATTCTAAGCTGCGCCGCAGCATGAGATCCACGAACTTCTACACCACTCTCGGCAAGATCGAACAGATCGTCGGAATGACTGTTGAAGCGTCAGGTATGTCCTGCAACATCGGTGATGTATGCTCGATCTCAACCAAGGGAAAGGAACGTAAAAAGATTCTTTCCGAAGTTGTTGGTTTCAGAAACAACAAGGTGCTTTTAATGCCGTACGGTGATATAGACGGTATCGGCTACGGAAGTTTTGTAATTAACACCGGTGAGAAACTCAAGGTTAAAATGAGCGAGGATCTTATCGGAAGAACAATAGATGCACTTGGTAATCCTATCGACGGAAAGGGAGAAATAAAATCTGATGTCTACTACGGCATTCAGGGTGCTCCTGCTAATCCTATGACAAGGCCGCCTATCTTCGAACCGCTGGAGTTCGGCGTAAAGGCTATCGACGGTATGATAACCATAGGCAAGGGACAGAGAATGGGTATTTTCGCCGGAAGCGGTGTCGGAAAGTCCACTCTCATGGGTATGATAGCCCGCAACATCAAGGCAGACGTAAACGTTGTTGCCCTCATTGGCGAACGTGGACGTGAACTTAAGGAGTTTATAGACAGGGACCTCGGTCCTGAAGGTATCAAGCGAAGCGTTCTCGTGGTAGCTACCTCAGACCAGCCTGCAATGCTCCGTTCAAAATGTGCCCAGACCGCAACTGCCATTGCAGAGTACTTCAAGGATCAGGGAAAAGACGTTCTTCTTATGATGGACTCCCTTACCCGTTTCTGTATGGCGGAACGTGAAATAGGACTCAGCGTAGGTGAACCGCCTATTGCCAGAGGCTATACACCTTCGATCTACGCTTCTCTTCCGAAGCTGCTTGAAAGGTGCGGAAACTTTGAGACAGGATCTATAACAGGTATTTTTACGGTACTTGTTGAAGGTGACGACTCAAACGAACCTATTTCAGATACTGTGCGAGGAATTATCGACGGACACATAATGCTGTCGAGAAAGATCGCCATGAAAAACCACTATCCGGCTATCGACGTTCTGGCGAGCATAAGCCGACTTATGTCGAGCATCGCTACTCCGGAGCAGAAGAAAGCGGCCGGTACCATCAGAAAGATAATGTCACTGTATCAGGAAAACCAGGACCTTATATCCATAGGTGCCTATAAGACGGGTACAAATCCTGATCTTGACTTAGCTATAAAAAAGATGGATTCTGTAAACAAGTTCCTTCAGCAGACTGTGGATGAGAAATCCACCCTCGAAGGCGCAATAGAACAGATGAAGGAAATAGCCGGAACCAAATGATAAGAGGGTAAACAGTAATAAAAAGAAGTCACACCTCCTTACATGAGAACGCTGAATTTCTTTGAAAGGAAACGCGTGAACATCCCCCCCTCCCTCCGGGAGGGGGCAGGGGGTGGGGCTCCAGACTATAAAAAGGAAGCGTATATATGAAAAAGTTTAATTTTACTTTACAGAAAATGCGCGAGTACAAAAAACAGATACTTGAAGGGGAAAAGGGATATCTCATGACTCTCTATTCAGAGTACAACGCTTTGGAACAGAGATATGAAGATCTGAACGGCGAAATGAGAAATGTGTGCCTTGAAGCCTCGGATCAGATGAAGACCGGTATAGGTGTAAGGGACATTCAGGTCTATGAGATGAAAAAAGCCTCGATGCGCCGTGAGCAGGCGCAGCTCAGGATCCAGATGAACGTTATGGAGTCATCTATCGAAAAACAGCGCAAGGTCGTTGTTCAGATGTCGCAGGAGGTTTCCGGACTTGACAAGCTGGAAGAAAAGCAGCGTGCCGAGTACAACTATCTTGTGAACAAGGAGAGTGAGCAGTCAATTGAGGAATTCCTTTCATTCAAAATGTCGAAGGGGTCGGAAGACAGCGTCGACTTTGACGGAATGTAATTCAAATAGATGAAGCACCGGTGAAATCAGAATTTCGGACGGTGTTTCGCATGCTTTATTTTCATTGAAAGGGGGTTAAGCAATGAGAATAGACACAGGCAGTATGATGCAGGGACAGCTAAGGACAGACATTCCTGATCTTCAGGCTTTGACTGAAGGGATGGGAATGGGACAGACGGATTTTTTCGAAGCTCTCGGGCAGGCATCTGAAGGTAATTTATTTGTGCAAAATGACGATAATTGCCTCGCAGACGTTGAAAAAACCGATGTATCAGCCGATAATATATTAGAGGCTTCTGTCATAGAAATTCCTTCCGAAGAACATGTTTATGCTGATGAAGATGCCGGATCACCGGAAACTCCAGTCAGTGTGGCAGCGGACGAGGAAAGGAAGCTTCAGCCGGAAACAGCAGACAGGGAAGATAAAGTGAAAGCATTTTATCAGAATGTTCTCGATTCCGGATTAGCTGCAGAAATGCAGACAGCGGTTTTCATGGAGCACGCTCCGCCGGTCGCAGAGGTATTTACCGATGTTTCACAGGTGAGTGAAGCCTATGAAGCTGTTTCAGAAGTTATTCAGTCTGCCGGTTCGCCGGTACGGAATGAAGAAAGATCTGAAACTGCATACCATGTCGAAAACTCAGTGCAAGGGGTCGTTTTACCGGCAGGTAATGAGCCGGAGGCCGATGACAAAGTCATGGCAGAGGTAAGTGACGGAAATGCTTTTCAGACACGGAATGAGGCGAAGGTACAGAACGGATCTGATCAGAGATCAGAAGATCCTGTAATGACCGGAACGGAAGTCAGTGTCGGGGAAACACCGGAAACTTTCATGAGCCGGGACGTCAGACCGAAGGAAGTACTTAAACCAGAGAAAAACGACAGATCAAGCGCACCACAAGGATCCGCGGGGAAAACAGGATCCGAAGAAACAGTGCCTGTTACGGCAGGACTTCAGAACAGGGAACGCACGGAAACGGAAGCAGATGTGAAAGTTTTACGTGAGGCTGAAATGAAGGATACACCGCAGGCCGTGACTGATGCAAAGGTTACCGTAAAACCGGAGATGAAGGTGAAAACGGAGACCGGAACTGAAGTGAAGATAACCGTAAACCATGAAACTAAGGCCGGTACAGATGTCAGAGCAGAAGCAGTGATATCTGAAAAACCTGAAATCAAGGCAGAACCGGAGATCAGATCGGAAGCGAAGGCTGACGATGAGCCGGAAATGAAGGAAAAACCGGTGATCAGAGCAGAGGCAAAGGTAACGGAAGAACTTCAGATGAAGGCAGAACCGGATACCACAGCGAATGCAAAGGAAACTGAGAAAAATGAAATTAAGTCAGAACCGGAGATCAGAGCAGAAGCAAAGATAACCGGAAAAACTGAAATCACTGCAGACCCAGAGATCAGAGCAGAAGCAAAGGTAACCGAAAAGCCGGAAACGAAGGAGAATCCGGAGATCAGAGCGGAAGCAAAGATAACTGAGACACCTGAGATCAAGGCAGAACCAGTAATCACAGCGGAAGCAAAGGTAACTGAAGCACCTGAGATCGAAGCTAAACCAGAAATCAGAGCAGAAGCAAAGGTGACTGAAACACCAGAGATCAAGGCAGAACCAGTAATCACAGTGGAAGCAAAGGTAACTGAGACACCAGAGATCAAGGCAGAACCAGAAATCAGAGCGGAAGCAAAGGTAACTGAGACACCAGAGATCGAAGCTAAACCAGTAATCGGAGCAGAAGCAAAGGTAACTGAAACACCAGAGATCGAAGCTGAACCGGTAATCGGAGCAGAAGTGAAGATAGCT
>CADAPI010000115.1 GCA_902789705.1 uncultured Ruminococcus sp. | reverse complement strand
TATGTACTATAATTCAAAGTATATCACTATATAATTTCAAAGTCAATATGTTTTTTCTCATCAGCACAATTAAAAAGGACTGCCGCAGCAGTCCTTTTTTTTATATCTTATCACGTAGATGGCAGATCAGTCTGCGCCGCCGCCTCCGCAGCTGGAACAGCTCGAACAGCTTGAGCAGCTTGAACAGCTGCTTCCGCTGCTGGAACTTGACCTGTATACATCATGCCATGTGGAATCGGAAACGAATAAGAAACTATACAGGTCATCATCGTCATTGCCTGATGAACTTAGTTTTTCACGTGTTGTGTTTAACAGTAAAAGAAGCGTATAAGCATCCACACGTCCGGTACGTTCAAGAAGCGTGAAGCAGTCAAGTGCGCTTACCTTTGTATCAATGTACTTCGCGTTCTTTTCCCAGAACTCAAATTCCTTCTTCAGCTCATCGACGGTTTTTCTGTCATTAAGCTCCTTGAAAAGCGGACTTTTACTGATCTCACTGCTGTATTTTTTTCTCCATTCCTCAATTTCCTTAACTACAGTGTCATTAAACTCTTCTTTCATTGTCCTATAGTAAAATACCGGGCCGTACTGATCTTCACTCATGGTAAAGTGTTCGCTGAGCAGTTTCATGAAATCACTGTTCATGCTGTTCTGTACTTCATCTGTACATATACTGCCGGCGCCGTTGTTTACTCTTAAGCCCTCCGGAACTGCAGTGAAATATCCTCTTGCGCACAGATCAAAGAGCTCCGCGTAAAATACAAGCACATGATCCTGTGAAAGAAATACTTTTTTAAACGGAGAAAGTGTATACCAGACAAAAGGCATACCTGCCGATTCGATCTTATCTGCTGATCTTTTGAAACAGTCAGGATCTTCTTCAAGCATTCTGCGTACCTTCTTCCTTTTCTTCATCGGAACAATTAAATAAATATAAACCATAATTACCGGAAAGAATGCCATCATGATAAATCCGAGCACTATATAACCGAACGAAATTTCATCGTCCTCTCCTCCGTCAACTGCACGCTGAATGTGTTCCGGAACATTTACATCGGCAACTCTTGTAAGATTTTTAAAACCTTCCGGTGAAATATCAAGCCGAAGCTTGTATATGCCGCTCACATCTGAAGCGTTGAAGTAAAGCGTATTTGAAGTTACGTCCGATTCACCCTGAGAAATACTGCAGTTTGCAGTGTCATCATCATAAGGAAGATTTACCACAGCTGATACCTTGCCAACCGTTTTCGGAAAATTCTTTCCTATAAGGCGGTAGCAGAATTCAGCTCTGTTGTTTTCATTGAGTTTGAGCGCATTCGGTATTCCGTAGACAATGTCGTATTCAACCGTTTCGTTATGCGCAGCCTTGAACCACTGTAATGAAAACCTGTCATTCTGAGCTTCGACATAATAGTGATTATCCACCCTGTCAAGCGTCTCGGAACGCTCACAGTCTGTTCCGTTTATGGATGCACTGACTATCTTCAACTGACTGATATATTCAAGCTGATTCGACGCATTGTATACATCCTTATAGAATCTGGTGAAATTACCTTTCTTATAGGTAACAGTCCAGTGTTCCTCTACAAGTGCTGTACCGTCTTCGCCGAATTTTATATCAAAATCTGCTGCGTCCACACTGTATTCCTTGTCATCGGCATACACCGTGATAACCGGACACATCAGTATCACAGTCATTACAAGTGCGATAAGTGCCGCCATGCTTTTGAATACGGTCTTTCTTTTTTTCATCTTTTCCTATACCTCCAAAAATCCATTATTAGTGAAAACACTAAGGAACCACTGATTAAATCGGAAATCCGGCAAAGCCGGATTTCCGAAAGCGGGATCTGCGGGGCTTCGCCCCGGAGCCCCCGCTGTTTTATGAATAAATCAGCGTTTTCTTATAAGTAACAGTTGATATCCTTTCCGTGGATATTTCCTGTTACAGCATAGGTTAGGCATTTCGCCCCTCCCCTGCAAAGATGCGCCTTCGGACATTTAAAGCAGTCTTCCGGTATCTCATCTCTGCTAAGCTCCGCGATAAGTTCACTCTCACGGTAAAGCGTGGTCATATCTTTTTCAAGGCAGTTTCCGACCGGCACAGGCAGTCTCCTGCACGGAAGCAGCGTCCCGTCAGCCAGAAGCGTCAGAAGTGTCGTACCTGCAGCACACCGGTAGTAGCAGTCTCCGCCTTCAAGAAACTGCATCGCCCTGTTCAGATGCACCTCAGTGCGGTGAAAGGGAGTTTTTCTGAAATGTTCCTTCGTAAGAACACGAAGCATTTCCTTAAACTCCTCATTGCTCAGAATATCCTCAGTGTTCGAGCCGAAGGGTATAAGGCGGTCGGTCCAGAAACGGTCAACACGGTTTTTCCGCATAAGCTTTATGACATTCCCAAGCTCCCTGTAATTTCTCTTATGGCAGGTAAAGGACGCCATAGTCTGTATGCCTTCTTTTCTGAGGTTCTTAAGCCCTGTCATCGCTCTGTCAAAGTTTCCCCTGCCGCGTATGCTGTCATGGGTCTCACGCGTTCCGTCAATGCTTACCTGTACAAATGACAGGTTTTTATATTCCGCAAGGCGTCCGGCAGTTTTCTCATCCAGAAGCGTTCCGTTTGTA
Organism: uncultured Ruminococcus sp.; assembly: GCA_902789705.1. Lineage (GTDB taxonomy): Bacteria > Bacillota > Clostridia > Oscillospirales > Ruminococcaceae > HUN007. Next base: position 5,637 of record CADAPI010000115.1, on the reverse strand, counting down.
AGCAGACCGAATGTGACTCCCCTGCTTTCACACAGCGTCATAAGCGGGAACAGATCATCCGAAAGCAGCGGTTCGCCTCCGGTGATGTTTATATGACCGCGGAATCCGTATTCTTCACAGAATTCCATGTACTGCTTAAACAGCATTTCCAGTTCGGGAAACTTTAGTTCCGCAGCGTTTTCATCCTGATAGCAGTGCGTACAGTGAAGGTTGCACCTGTGAAGTATATGCCACTGCAGAACATGTTTCTTCTTTTTCTCCATACTACTCCAAAACAAAAGTACAGAGAAATCCGGAACGGATCCGGTTTTCTCTGTACCGGTTTTTTATTTACTCTGTTTTGCAGGGAACTCTGTTATCTTCTTTGAAAGATACTGTCTGAGCGTTGCAAGGTCAGCAAGATCGACTTTTCCTTCACCTGTTACATCGGCATTCTTTTCCATCATATTGAAAAGCGGTTCGTTATCAACAAGTGAAATAGCAAGCGTGGTAAGGTCAGTAAGATCTACCTTGCCATTGCAGTCAACGTCGCCCGGAATATACGGATCATCAAGGTATTTATCAGATGTTTCACTAACTCCCGGATCTGAAGTCGGCAGCGCTGTAGGAGATGTAAGCGGTGAAGCATTCTCTGTCGGTGACGCTGTCGGCTTTGGTGAAACCTTTTCAGTCGGTTCCGGTGATGCTGTAGGCTTCGGTGAAGTCTTTTCAGTCGGCTTAGGTGATGCTGTAGGCTTCGGTGATTCTGTCGGCTTTATATCTGTATGCGGTTCAGCGTAATTCTCATCCTGAAGGAATGAAGTTACCCATGCAAGTGAAGCATTGAAGCTTAATGATGTCTCATTCGTGCTCCACGATTCAACTGAATCAGCGTAGCAGCGCTGTGAAGGGTTATCCGCTTTACCCGGAACAAAGCCCATAGCCCGTACATACGGATCAAATAAAGCTGCACAAGGGCCGCTCACGGCAACACCGTTCGGTGCCTTCGGGAATGAAGGGTCATATTCATTTGCCCAGAACCGATGGTTCGGATTATCGGCAGCGTATGAACCGTATCCGGTAACGAACGAGAATGAAAGCGGATTTGTTCCGAGCAGGTAGTCCATTGCTCCTGTAACACCGTCGTTATACTTACCGTCACCTGTCAGGTCATATGCGTATGCCATTATGATCGCATTGTTCAGCACCATTCCGTTAGATCCGAATTCGTAGCCGCTTATCACGATCTCAGGGAATGAAGAAGAAAGAGAATCATACGGATCACTATCATATAAATAAGGTATTCCATACCCCTGCTTCTTTTCTATATCAAGATATTCACCAGCTGTTTTCGTTATCGAATCATCTATCTTCGCACTGGCTTTCTCATCAAGCAGATCTTTATGAAGTGCAAGTGTCAGCGTACCGGCTGCTGCAGTATTGCCCCAGTTGAATGATGTGAATGAACCTTGCCGGTCGTTTTCACCGCCTGTGACTCTTGTGTTTACTTTATAGGCATCTTTAAACTTTTCAAGTTCCTTCTTAAACTTATCTGCGTTCTCATTCTTCATTTCAGAAGCTGAAACAAAGATCTCACACGCAGCCCAGTAGGCATCATCATCAACATAAAGGTCGCTGTAAGCAGAAAACGGACCTGTTACACTCTGAAATCCTGATGCATAGAGAGAATTCTCATTACGTTCCTCTTTTGCACATTCGTTATAATAATAAGAGTGCATTGTTACGGTCTTATCCGCTTCATAATAGTTCTTTAAATACGCTTCATAGGCATCGACAGCCTTTTTAAGATAATCTTCCGCCTTTTTACTGTCGTACGGTTTCCAGAGTCTTGCAGCCTGTGCCGCACACGCAGCATAGTTAAGTGTTGCCGCAAACGTAGGCGGTTTTGCTATACGTACAATGCCGGAGTATTCATCGTAATCACCGATGTAATCCCATGGCTTTACAGCTATTCCTGACCATTTCTGATCACTTATTTCATGATAGAAAAGCCCTGCGGCAGATTCACCCCATGTCGGTTCATCCTCTGAGACCTTCATGCTTTCCATCCAGTCGAGTTCGTAAGCTGCTTCATCGAGAATGTCCGGTATCTTATTGTCTGATTCAGGAACTGATACTGTACCTGAACCTTCTTCGAATTTTTTGCTGTCAAAAAGAACTGATGCTCTTTCATACATGTTCTGAAGTGTCCATAAAGCCATGCCGCCGTTTATCATGCTCTTCCTGTTGCTTCCGGACTCATACCAGCCGCCGTTTGCAGTTATATAAGAAGATTTGTTTGTAACAGCAGCTTCTTCGATACCGTAGTATTCTTTTTTCCATGTTTTCTGCACGGCTGCTTTATCACTCTTATGCGTACCAGTATGTGCAAGTTCGGCTGCGGAACCTGATGTAATATAATATTCGTCAATATCTATACCGGAACGGTTCTGATAGAAGTAGTTCAGAGAATCTCTCAGAAGATCCTTTCCCGGCTGTGAGTAAACATCTCCGATAATAAACTCAAACGATCTGTATTCACCGGCCTTGATATAATATCTGCCCGGTGTGGTAAGATCAGAAAAATCAAGTTTGCATATTGTATCATCTGAATCGTGATCCTTTTCAGAAGCTGATGATGTACCCTTGAAAGCAACCTTTCCTGAATCAGCTTCTATTACTTCAAAGTCCACAGGTTCTTTAAGGTCAATGAACTTGGCACCGTACAGTATACTGCCCTTATTGTCACCAAGAACAGCGATCTTCTTTCTGCCCGGGTAATAACCAAGCTGGTTTACTGAAATAAAGTTATTTTCCAGACCGCTGTTCATACGGTCAGTGTATCCGTAATCACTGACAACAGGCTCATCAGTGCTGTCCTTCTCGATTATGGACACATTATCGAACCAGAGTTCATCACCGTCGGTCGCATTACCTTCGTACTGTGTACCCCTTGCATACTGGAACACCCATTCGGCCCCTTCAATATCATTTACCGGTGTGAATGTACCTTTGAATGTCTGCCATTCGTCCGTAAGTGTGGCAGCTCTTCCCCATGGTCCGTTTCCGCTGTGAGGGCCGTTGTGAAAATTATCTTCATCAAGTACGCAGTAGTAATTTTCACCTTTTACGTCCTGTATCTGGGAACAGAGCTTAAGTCCGGATCTGTTTGATTTTGCAGAAAACTCTATCTCGTATGTATGTCCGGCGTGAAAGCTTAAGTTTCTGTGACGGAGTTCCAGATCCCATTTTTCCTTGTCTGCGCCCTCTGCCTTAAGTACCGTGATATGCAGTTCTCCGTCTGAAGTTATTTCAAAATTCTGTTTTGCCGGAGCTGATTCAACAGTATGCCACGGAAGCATCTTGTATTCGAAATCAGTTTCACCGAGAAGCTGACGATCTTCCCCTTCAGCACTTGCCACTGTTCCGCACGGTAAAGCAGCGACTGAGGCAAGCATAGCAAGCGAACAAACCACTGCAAGACTTCTTCTGAGTTTTCTCTTCATTTTACCATCTCCTTTATAAATATAAGAACCAAAAAAGCAGACATCACAGTATCTGCTCTTAAACCACTGTATGCTGTACATAAACATTTGTACAGCATACAACCTCATTGTCAATATTGTACCACAGCCAAGGCAGAATGTAAATAGTTTTTGTTAAAATCAGCTTTCCGCAGGCACCACCTTTTAATCGGTACGCCTGCGGCGTGCTATTTTAAAAAACAAAACATGAAGATCGCTCTTCATGTCTTGTTTTTCATAATATAATCGCAAATTGCACTCTATTTAATTTTCATCAAGTTTTTGAAACTCGTCGATTCTCAACTCGCGTTTCAATTCTTCTTCTGTGGGGAGATATGTGAAGTACTTTGAAGCGAAAATCTGGTTATTGCCCTCCGGCAGAGTATATTTTACAACCGCATCGTTCTTCTCGGCACAAAGCACGATACCGATAGGCGGATTATCGCCCTCGTTCATAAGCTCTCTGGTGTAGTAGTTTACATACATCTGCATCTGACCCAGATCCTGATGCGTGAGCTTATCCGTTTTCAGGTCAAACAGCACAAAGCATTTGAGGATATAGTTGTAAAAAACAAGATCAATGAAAAAGTCCTGTCCGTCGAGCGTAAAGCGTTTCTGCCTTGATACAAAGGAAAATCCTCGTCCAAACTCCAAAAGGAAATGCTGTAAATGGTCTATCAATGCCTGCTCAATATCGCTCTCATACACATGGGTATCTGGTTTTATCTGCAAAAACTCCATGATATACGGGTCTTTTATCGCTTTTTCATATTCGGGCTTAGGTGTACTGGTCTGTATCTCTGCTGCCACCGAGGACTTGTCCTTGCTTGCAAGCAGCCGCTGATAGTACATCGTATTGATCTGCCGTTCAAGCTGACGGACGCTCCAGGCTGATTTTGCACATTCTTCTGTATAGAAGTCACGGACGATCTTATCAGTTATCTTCATAAGAATGCGGTAATGAGACCAGCTCAATTCGGCACACAGTGTGTGCCGATTCGGGAAACAGCTATAAAATTGACGCATTGCTCGCAGATTTCGTTCTGTATAGCCCTTGCCAAACTCAGCAGTAAGTCTTTCAGAAAGGTACTTCAAAAGATTTTTACCATACTCCGCCCTGTCATTCTCACCACAAGCCTTGAAGATCTGCTCGCCGATCTCCCAATATGCTATAACCATTGCCGAATTGACTGCGGCATACACCTTGTTCTGCGCTGTTATTACAAAAGAACGTATGGAAGTATAGATTTCTTCCGAACTGTTCTCGGTTCTCATAATTTCATTATCCATAGGTATCGACCTCATTTCCGGTGATATACATATTATACCATAGCGAAACTATTCTTTCAAGAAATAATCCATTATTTCTGTAACGGCGTGCTGTCTAAAAAAAACATGAAGATCGCTCTTCATGTCTTGTTTTAAGTATTAGATTATACGCCTGAATCCTTTTAAAATTAGGCGCAGCTAAATTATATTTTATGCATTTCCAAGGGTAACAAAAAAATTATATACTTTCCATCATAAACAAACGACTATCTACATTAATCAATATGCATGTATTCTGACAAAGTGTCCTTTATATCAACGATAACAGCATTTAAAAAATCTATAAGGCTATCGTATGCTTTCTTTCTTCCTTCAAAATATGAAATATAATTTCTATTATTTTTTGAATAGCACAGAACTTCGCCATCCCCAACAACTTCGCCAAGAATAATATAATCTTTTGGAAAGTCATCTTCTTTTTCTTGCTTTGCTAAAGAATTTACATCATCTAGATTATAAAATTCGGCAGCGTTAAAGCAAAGTATTGCACCATTTGAAAATCTTAAAAAATCTTTATAATCTTCTTCAAATACAATATCTAAATCTGCTTCTAATTTGTTTATTTCATCTTCTGATGCTGGAGGATTAAACTCAAAAGTTAAAAGTTCTTCTTCATAAGCTTCAGAATCAACAGCGGTCTTTGCAAGAAAAACTATTTCTTCAAGTTCACTTTTCAAACTGTTATTTGGTACTTCAGGTATAAAAATCATGAGTAAATTTACTCCTTTCTTACTTAATAACAATTGAAGTAAACTCCTCTAAGAACTGTACGTGCAGTTTTCCCGCATACAGCTCCCCACGTTTA
>CADAPI010000114.1:3685-12004 GCA_902789705.1 uncultured Ruminococcus sp. | reverse complement strand
TCCGCTTTTTTCTGCTGATCTTCCGAGATCGGTACAGTAAAAATCATGTCGTTCTCACCGGAAAGCAGCATGCTGAATGACTCATGTGTCTTGTGGTGACTTACAAGCTTTCTGGCGTCTGAATAGCTTATGCCGAGCATTTCTGATTTAAATCCCGCTTCAAGAGGTATTGCAGAAGTTGATCCGTCCATTTTCGGAATGTTATTATATGACCAGATGGTCGATACACCGAGTATGTGTTTCATTAAAACTACCAGATCTCCGCTGTTGAGCGCCCCGTCACCGTTTACATCTTTGCGGTAAATATCATCTTCATCAGATGTTCCTGAACCTTTAAACAGTTTTATACAGTGAAGCAGATCCATTACATTGATGATTCCGTCACCGTTTATATCCCCGCGAACACCCTTTTCTTCAAGTTCCTTCATCACGGTTTCGGCAGTCTTTTCCTCTTCAAAGTCACCGGCAAAAACCATTCTTCCGCCTGCAAAAACACTGTTAAATGCAAGAAGCACTGAAAATATCCCCGCTGTCATTTTTCTGATTTTATTACATCTTTCCATAACCGTTCCTCCGTTTTCTCTTTTCTCTGTACTATATGATCATAATTGTGTCAGATGATTTTTCACAGGGGGCTTTCCCCCTTCATCTATACAGTACGATAAAAAACAGAAAGGTTACAGAAAAAAATAAAAATTTTCTGAAAAAACTGATACGGTGATATTATCAGCCGTGAAACAACGTATCTGCGCGGTTCTCCTGAACACTTACAGGTTCTGCAAGCGGAACAGTCAGCAATGAGTATAACACATATTAAGAAATAAATCAAATAAACCCATACTACTATTGTATGATCAGATTTTCAGCCCCCGAAAACAAATCCTTAAGAAATGCAGACAGAAAAATTAAAATTCGATTAATTTTATTCTTTTTTCATTGACAGCATAGTTCCGTTATGCTATACTTTGCTTAGAAAAATACAAAACAAGGCAGAGAACGGCATAATCTCCGGCACTCCGCCGCATTCAAAAGAAAGAAGGACATAATCATGGGAATTATAGGTTTTATCATCTGGCTTGTAATCGGTGCGATCATCGGCGCAATAGCAGGAAAGATAATGGACGACGGTCATAAGGGCTTCCTTAAGAATGCCATTCTTGGTATCGTCGGAAGTACTATCGGTACTTTCGCAGGCAGTCTCATTCATGCAAGAGGCAATCTGCTTCACCTCGTTCTTTCAGTTGCAGGTGCCTGCCTCGTTATCTGGATCGTCCGTCAGATCTCAAATAAGAAATAACGCACTATTGACATCAGCCTTTCCTGATGCTATAATAGTTATTATTGAAAAACCAAACACAATAAACGCAATGATCGGGAGAAGTAACACGGAAAGTTCGGTCACAGTGAGCACGGGACAGTGAAAACCGTACACCCAGAGTCTGTGTGAATAACACCCGGGAGCAGCAAACTGAAAATCCTTCGCGGATCAGTAGGGGCGACGTAATCTGCACGTTACGCAGACAGAGTGACCGTAATTCTTTACGGTAATTCAGGTGGTACCGCGGAACTTATTCTCCCGTCCTGTCTTTATGCAGGACGGGAGTTATTTTTTTGAAAGGATAATTATTATGAAACACACCGACATCAAAGAAATTCTGAACAACGGCGAATACATCGGCAAAAAGGTTACAGTATGCGGCTGGGTACGTACAGCAAGAGATTCAAAGAACGTAGCATTCATTGAGCTCAATGACGGTACATCACTCAAGCATCTCCAGATCGTTATAGACAAGGCTTCAGGCATGGAATATGATCCGAATGCTCTCAGGCTCGGAACATCACTCAAGGTAACAGGTACAGCAGTTGAAGCACGTCAGGCAGCAGCCGAGATCAATGCTGAATCCATCGAGATCCTCGGTGAATGTCCTCTTGAATACCCTCTCCAGAAGAAGAGACACACACTTGAATTCCTTCGTACAATGCCGCATCTCAGAGGCCGTACAAATACATTCAATGCTGTTCTCAGAGTTCGTTCAGTACTCGCTGAATCTATCCACAAATACTTCCAGGACAGAAACTATGTTTACGTAAACACACCGCTCATCACAGGCAGTGACTGCGAAGGCGCCGGTGAAATGTTCCAGGTAACAACTATCGGTTACTCTGACAAATACAAGAACGCTGACGAATACTATGCAGACGACTTCTTCGGCAAGCGTGCCGGACTCAGCGTTTCCGGTCAGCTCGAAGGCGAAATGGCAGCTATGGCTCTCGGAAAGATCTACACATTCGGACCAAGCTTCCGTGCTGAAAATTCCAACACTCCGAAGCACCTTGCTGAATTCTGGCATGTTGAACCGGAAGTAGCATTTGCTGAACTTCCTGACGTTATCGCAATGGCAGAAGATATGCTCAAGCACGTTATCAGAAATCTTCTCGACACATGCCCTGATGAAATGCAGTTCTTCGATGATCACTTCGAAAAGGGCATCATTGCAAGACTTGAGGAACTCATTTCACACGACTTCGGCGTTGTTTCATACACAGAAGCAATCAGGCTCCTTGAAGAATCAGGTGAAGATTTCGTTTACCCTGTATCATGGGGATGCGACCTCCAGACAGAACACGAAAGATACATCGCAGAAAAGGTATTCAAGAAGGCTGTTTTCGTAACTGACTACCCGAAGGAGATCAAGTCATTCTACATGAAGCAGAATCCGGACGGCAAGACAGTTGCTGCAGTAGACCTTCTCGTTCCTGGTGTCGGCGAGATCATCGGCGGCAGTGAAAGAGAAGCAGATTACAATAAGCTCGTGGCTGCAATGAACGAAAGAAACATGAACCTTGATCTTTACAGCGACTACCTCGACCTCAGAAAGTTCGGTTCAGTTCCTCACGGCGGTTTCGGCCTCGGATTTGAACGTCTTATCATGTACGTAACAGGTATCGCAAACATCCGTGACGTAACACTCTACCCAAGAACTGTAGGAAGCATCAGATAATCTGTGTTTCCCTTGACATCAGAATAGTACAGTGCTATAATATACACGTAAATAATTGCTGAACAAAGGCGTTCAGACTGCATGATACGTGCAGTCTGCGCCTTTTTTTGTTAGAAAGGAATGTTTATTATGTCAAAATCTCTCTACTTACCGGAAGGTTACAAGGCTTCCCTCTCACTCAGAGAAACCCAGCATGCCATCAAATACATTAAAGATGTCTTCCAGCAGGCTCTTTCCTTTGCCGTAACACTTGACCGTGTTTCAGCTCCTCTTATCGTTACAACTGAAAGCGGTATCAACGACGACCTTAACGGTGTTGAAAGAAAAGTCGGATTTGACATTAAGGAGATTGGCGGAAAGGACGCAGAAGTTGTACAGTCTCTTGCAAAGTGGAAGAGAATGGCCCTTTACCGTTACGGCTACAGACCAGGTGAAGGCATTTACACCGACATGAACGCCATCAGACGCGACGACGATACAGACAACACACATTCCATCTTCGTTGACCAGTGGGACTGGGAAAAGGTCATCACAAGAGAAGAAAGAACAGTTGAATACCTTAAGGAAACTGTAAAGGCCATCGTGAAGGCTGTAGCTTACACCAAGAGAAAAGTAAGTCTCAGATATCCTCAGCTCAAAAGCCAGATAAACGACACTCCTTTCTTCATCACAACACAGGAACTCGAAAACATGTACCCTGACAAAACAGCCAAGGAACGTGAACGTCTTATCACAAAAGAACACGGAACAGTTTTCATCATGCAGATCGGCGGTAAGCTCGCAAGCGGTGAAAAGCACGACGGCAGAGCTCCTGACTACGATGACTGGTCACTCAACGGCGACATTCTTGTATGGGACAAAGTTCTTGACAACGCACTTGAGATCTCATCAATGGGTATCCGTGTAGATGAAACTTCTCTTAAGAAACAGCTTGCTGAATGCGGAGCAGAGGACAGAATGAAGTTCCCATATCACAAAATGATAGCAGATGGCACACTTCCTCTTACTATCGGCGGCGGTATCGGTCAGTCAAGACTCTGCATGCTCCTTCTCGAAAAGGCTCACATAGGTGAAGTACAGTCATCCATCTGGCCTGAAGAAATGACAAAGAAGTGCGCTGAACACGGAATAACACTTCTTTAAAAAATCCGCTTTATAATCGGATCCGGCCTTCCTGTACAGGCAGTATACCGGATCACGAGCTCATACATTTTTCTTAAATAACGGACGCCTCCGGAAATATAATATCCGGAGGTGTTTTTGTATATCTTCTACAATAAACCGTATTAACTTCTATTATCCATTGACTTTTTTGCATTAAAGTAGTAAAATATTATAGTGAACGCATTTTTCGTTCACCTTATAAAGAATTTCGAAAGGACATGAAATAATGCCAATTACACAGTTACTTGAAAACAACGCAGCAAAGTTCAGCGACAGAACTGCGCTTGTTGAAATAAATCCGGAAGTCACAGAAATGAGACGTGTGACCTGGAAGGAATATGAACTCATCGAACAGAGCAGCGAGGAAACTTACCGCCGTGAGATCACATGGAGCGTTTTCAACGAAAAGGCAAACAGATGTGCAAATCTCCTCATGAGCCGCGGAATAAAAAAAGGCGACAAGGTAGGCATACTTCTTATGAACGGCCTCGAATGGCTCCCTATCTACTTCGGTATACTCAAAACAGGTGCTCTCGCAGTTCCGCTCAACTACAGATACACATCTTCCGAGATCAAATACTGCCTCGATCTCGCTGATACAAACGCTATCATCTTCGGACCTGAATTCATCGGACGTATGGAAGAGATAGCTGAAGACATTCCGAAGGTAAAGCTTATTTTCTACGTAGGTGACAACTGTCCTACATTTGCTGAAAACTATCTTCACCTTGCTGCCAACCATTCAAGTACAGCTCCTGAAGTTGAGCTTACTGACGAAGATGACGCTGCCATCTACTTCTCGTCCGGCACAACCGGATTCCCTAAGGCTATTCTTCATAATCACGAGAGCCTTATGCACTCAGCAAGAGTTGAACAGAAACATCACGGCCAGACTGAGGATGACGTTTTCCTCTGCATTCCTCCGCTTTACCACACCGGAGCCAAAATGCACTGGTTCGGAAGCCTTATCTCCGGATCAAAGGCTGTTCTCCTCAAGGGTGTCAAGCCAAAGACAATAATGAAGGCTGTTTCTGATGAAAAATGTACGATTGTATGGCTGCTTGTTCCGTGGGCACAGGATATTCTTGATGCCATCGACCGCGGAGAAATAAATTTAAGTGAATATGAAACATCACAGTGGAGACTTATGCACATCGGTGCACAGCCTGTTCCTCCGAGCCTTATCAAACGCTGGAAGGCTGTATTCCCGAATCACCAGTACGACACAAACTACGGTCTTTCCGAATCGATCGGTCCTGGCTGTGTTCACCTCGGTGTTGAGAACATACACAAGGTAGGCGCTATCGGCATTCCGGGCTACGGCTGGGAAGTCCGCATAGTTGACGAAAACAGAAACACTGTAAAGAAGGGCGAAGTCGGCGAACTCGCTGTCAAGGGTCCTGGTGTTATGAAGTGCTACTACAAGAATCCTGAAGCAACTGCAGAAGTACTCGGTGACGGCTGGCTCTTCACAGGCGATATGGCACAAGAGGATGAAGACGGATTTATCTACCTTGTTGACAGAAAGAAGGACGTCATCATCAGCGGCGGTGAAAACATCTACCCTGTTCAGATTGAAGACTTCCTCCGTTCAAATACAAAGATCAAGGACGTTGCTGTTATCGGTCTTCCTGATCACCGACTCGGTGAGATAACAGCTGCAATAATCGAGATCAAGCCTGAAATGGAATGTACTGAAGCAGAAATAGAAGAATTCTGCAAGGCTCTTCCAAGATATAAGAGACCTCACAAGATCATCTTCGCTGATGTTCCGAGAAATCCAACCGGCAAGATTGAAAAGCCAAAGCTTCGTAAGATTTACTGCGGCGAGAGCCTCGTTGCAGCACAGATAAAGGGTTAAATACTTCGTATTTGTATCCCCACCCCCAACCCCCTCCCCATGGGAGGGGGCTTTGTTTTGAGGGGGCTTCGCCCCCTCGCCCCCTTCCACGCCTTCCTAGGAAATGTGTGACCCCTCCTCATGCGCTTCCGCCATTCTGCCCCTCCCATAGTGAGGGGCTTTTTTGAGGAGACTTTACTCCTCAAAAAATGAGCAGAAAAATACCGTACAGCAGATATCAGCTGTACGGTGTTTCTTTGTCTTTAACTTTGTTGCAGATTTTTTAAGTCAGACTCATATTTCCTTTAAATCCCGAAAATTGTTTTTACAGTGCAAATAAATGTATTATCCCAAAATTATGTATCGTTATATAGTTTCATATACGTTATAATTTTACAGTTAATAGTTTTTTTATAAGCTGCTCTGAAAAATCAGAGCAGCTTAAGTTATATATAGCTTATAAATTATTCGCTAACATATGGAAGTAATGCAACGTGTCTTGCTCTCTTGATAGCCTTTGTGAGTTCACGCTGGTGGAATGCACAAGTACCTGTTACACGTCTTGGAAGAATCTTAGCTCTTTCAGTCATGCATTTTCTGAGCTTAGCAACATCCTTGTAGTCGATAACTTCAACTCTGTCTACGCAGAATGAGCAAACCTTTTTACGAGGTCTCTTTGCATTACGAGGACTTCTTTCTCTGTCCTTTTCCTTTTCCATGATTAACCCTCCTCAACACTAAATTTTAAACCTGAACGAAAAAATCAATTAAAAAGGAACGTCACCGTCACTCAGGATCTCTTCAAATTCACCTAAGTCACCGATCTGTACTGATTCATCCGGAGCTGGCTTTGCGGCCGGAGCTTCCTGGTATGAAGGCTGCTGGAAATTGCCTGAAGGAGCACTCTGTGAAGCAGATTTTGATTCACCGAAGCTTACCTTGTCAGCCTGAACTTCCATAGCGTAGTGCTTAACTCCGTTAGCGTCTGTGTAATCAGCGTTGCGAAGTGAACCTTCAACTATGATCATTTTACCCTTGGAGAAATACTTGCTGACGAATTCAGCAGACTGTCTCCAGGCTACGATCGAAATGAAATCAGCCTGTCTTTCACCGCTGTTTGACTGATATCCTCTGTCAACTGCGATTCTGAAACGGCAAACGGAAATGTTACTAGGAGTCTGTCTCAGTTCTGGATCTGCAACCAGTCTTCCCATGAGAATTACCTTATTAAACATAGTTCCTCCTTAAATTGCTTACTTAGCAGCTGCTGCTACAGTTACTAATGAACGAAGTACGTTTTCGTTGATGTTAAGTCTTCTTTCGATCTCTACAGGGAAATCCGGTGTAGATTCGAAGTTGTAAAGAACGTAAAAACCTTCTGTTTCGTCTTCGATCTCGTAAGCGAGCTTACGCTTGCCCCATTCATCAACTGATGTAAGAGTAGCGTGTCTTTCGATTGTACCCTTGTACTTTTCTACGAGTTCCTTAATTCCGTCTTCGCCAAGCTTTGTGTTGAAGATAACCATTAACTCATAATTTTCTTTGAGCTTTGCCATTTAAATGCACCTCCTTCTGGATTTCGCCCACAACATAGTGTGAGCAAGGATAACAGTATTATTGTATCATATTGTGCCGGCAATGTCAAGTGTTTTTTTCAGATTCACTGTGACAGCAGCGTAAGCACAAGCAGGATAAGCGAAACAAGAAGAAATTCCACAAGTATCATGGTAAGTATGCCCATAATGCTTATTCCTCCGCACTGGCCTGCAAGCTGCTTGTATTTCAGATGAGTCGGAGATACCTTGCGAAGTCTTTTCAGCGTATCGAGAGTGTGCCGGAAATAAAGTTCATTGGCGAAAAGTCCGAAACACACTTTGAGAGCAACGTCCACAGCTTTTGATATATTGACCACAACCGCACTGAAAGCATGTGCAGCTGCAAACTGTGACAGCGCATGGAATGCGAAACCTACGGATTCTCCGTCTGCCAGCCAGTCCAGAAGAAACGGTATCATGATAATGTTTCTGAACAAAAGGATCAGAAGACCCGCGCCGTACATTTTTCTGGCTGCGCAATAATATTCTGGAAACAGGAATGCCGAAAAATTAACTGACATCTTTACTGTCGATTCCTTCAGCCTTCTGAAAGCAAGCATGTAGTAGAACCTGTTTATACGAACGTAGTCGGCCATGTCGCCCATAGTAACGCCGGAATCTTCATCCATGACTTCCTGCGGATCCATGCCGTAATATTTCTCCGTCAGATCCACCTTTGTAAATGTGACTTTTTCGTCTGAAAAATCTATTTTTTCAT
>CADAPI010000114.1:615-3676 GCA_902789705.1 uncultured Ruminococcus sp. | reverse complement strand
TCCACAATTGATGCATTTTTCCGCATCATGAGGATTAAGCACCGAACATTCAGGACAGATGGTCTTTATGTAGTCCGTTTCCTTTTTCTTCTGAAATGATTCTGCCATCCAGCTTCCGCCCGACGCATGAAGCGCGTGGTTTATACATTCGCTTTTTTCCCTGTAGCAGCTTCTGTGATAAGGTGTACCGCATACAGGACACACCACTATATCATCTTTATCCCCGAATTTCTGCCCGCAGGCTAAACATTCTTCCCCGGTGTATGAAATCATATCAAAAATCCCTCTTGTTATACCTTCTCAAGTGTTCCGTGTGAAAGTGACTTTAAGTATTCGTTGATGAATCCGTCAAGATCACCGTCCATTACTCCGTCAACGTTACCTGTTTCATAGCCTGTTCTGTGATCCTTTACAAGTGTGTAAGGCATGAAAACGTATGAACGTATCTGTGCGCCCCATGTGATCTCCTTCTGTACTCCCTTGATATCGGAGATCTTGTCAAGATGTTCACGTTCCTTGATCTCGATGAGCTTTGAACGGAGCATCTTCATACAGTAGTCCTTGTTCTGGAACTGGCTTCGCTGTGTCTGGCACGAAACAACGATACCTGTCGGCAGATGGATAAGACGTACGGCAGATGATGTCTTGTTGATGTGCTGACCGCCGGCACCGCTTGAACGGAACACTTCCATCTTGATGTCTTCAGGTCTTATGTCAACTTCGATAGTGTCGTCAATTTCAGGCATTATTTCGATAGCGGCAAATGATGTGTGTCTTCTGCCGGCTGCGTCAAAAGGTGATACACGTACAAGTCTGTGTACGCCTGATTCCGACTTGAGGAATCCGTAGGCATTTGTGCCTTCAATAAGTATTGAAGCGCTCTTGAGTCCTGCTTCATCACCGTCAAGGTAATCAAGAAGTTCCACCTTGAAACCGTGTCTGTCAGCCCACTTGTTGTACATTCTGTAGAGCATTTCAGCCCAGTCCTGAGCCTCAGTTCCGCCTGAACCTGCATGGAATGTGATGATGGCATTTGAACTGTCGTATTCACCTGTCATAAGTGTTGCAAGCTTTTCTTCTTCAAGAAGTCTCTTGAACTCTTCCGATTCAGCTTCTATTTCGTCATTTGAACTGTCATCGCCCTCTTCGATGCAGAGCTCGATCATTGTAATGAGATCTTCAAGCATCGCTGAAAGCTTTCCGAATTTTTCTATTTTACCCTCGAGACCTTTTACAGTCTGCATTGTTTTCTGTGACTTCTCAACGTCATCCCAGAATCCCGGCTGTTCAACCATCATCTGGAGCTCCGCAAGCTTCTCTTTTGCACCTTCAATCGCAAGCACATCGTGAAGCTCATCGAGCTGCGGTCTGTAACCGTTGAGTTCCGCTTTAAGATCTTCCAGTATAAGCATAGTAAATCCTTTCAATAATTACTTGATTCGTTCTGTTTTATTCATACATAAAATAATTATACTATAAAATCGCAGATACTGCAATAGCTTTTTTTAGTCTGCTGCCCTTATACTGCGTGCTTTCCTGTATTCGCTCGGACTCATTCCGGTCATTTCCTTAAACTGCCTTACGAAATGTGCGTAGTGATTGTATCCGCTCATCTGCGATATTTCAACAGCACTGAGTGATGTGGTCTCAAGTAGCATGCAGGCGTACTCCACCCTGGCTTTGATTATATCCTGAAACAGCGTGACTCCGAAACATTTCCTGTACAGATGCTGGAATCCGGACGCGCTCATTCTGACTTCATGGGCAGTCCCTGCAACTGTTCGCGGCTCGTACGGTCTGCTGTAGATCCTGTTGCGTACTGTTGAAAGAATCTCGTAATAGTTTTCACGGTTTTCCTCAGATTTCTTTGCTCTGTACTCCCCTGCCTTGCTGAAAATCAGGAACATAGAATGATAAATGGTTCTGTCGCGGTTAGGATTATCGGAACAGAACTCCGTTGTTATCTTCTTGACACAGAAACTGAGAAAATTGATATCGTCCACCGGCACTGGCTTTTCATATTCCAGCCCAAGTCCGAAAAACTCTTTTTCCTCATCGTTTTCAAAAATGAAATGGACCCAGTCGTTTGAAAAAGTGCTCGATTCCATGCATCTGTAACGCTGCGGTCTTCCGGCAGGATAGACAAACAGTGAGTTTTCCGGCACTCTGATATCCCTGCCGTCTATATTGAACACTGCGCCGGAACGAAGAAGAATAAGGAGATTATCCCCGCTTCCCTCCGGTCTGTCTATATTGAAATCACTGTCGTGAGTATGGTTGAATCCGGCGTTTATGATCTTCATGAATAAACCAGCCTTTCCTTAAACATCTTTAGTTGTATTATAGACTAAACGAATGAGCAATGTCAATAAACTATTACAGCATTTTACTTGTAAACCGGCTATTTTTAGACTATAATAGAAAGGTGACGACCGATTATATAGTAAATGAAATAGTATAAGGAAGTGCATTATTTGAAAAAACTTTTTAGATATCTTGACGGGTATAAAAAATATCTGTTCCTAGGGCCGTTCTTCAAGCTTCTTGAGGCGATATTTGAACTCATCGTCCCGCTTGTAACGGCTAAGATAATCGATATCGGTATAGCAAATGGCGATACCGCATATATCAAAAAAATGAGCGGGATCATCATACTGCTCGGATTTGCCGGACTTACCTTTGCTCTTACCTGCCAGTTTTTCGCGGCGAAATGTGCATTCGGATTCGGTACCGCACTCAGAAAAGCTCTCTACAAACATATAAATTCTCTTTCGAGGGTCGAAACTGACAGGCTCGGACCGGCTACTCTCACAAACAGACTTATAACCGATACAAACGCAGTTCAGACTGGCGTAAACATGGCAATCAGACTCGGAACACGAGTTCCTTTTCTTATCATCGGCGCCGTTGTAATGGCCATGAGCCGTGACGTTAAGCTCTCACTCATCTTTCTTGTGACTGCTCCGCTTATCTCGTTTATCATCTGGAAGATAATGAGCATAACTATTCCGATGTACCGTCAGAACCAGAAAAAGCTTGACCGCATCTCCCTTCTTACCGG
>CADAPI010000114.1:0-560 GCA_902789705.1 uncultured Ruminococcus sp. | reverse complement strand
CTGGCAGCTGCCTTCATTATCTGGTGCGGCGGTTTCAGGGTAAATGCCGGCGACCTTACACAGGGCGATATCACTGCTTTCGTAAGCTATATGACATCTATCTCACTTGCACTTATCGTGCTTGCAAATCTTATCGGTATTTTCACAAAGGCAATGGCTGCTGCCGGAAGAATTTCAGAAATCTTCGCCATGACTTCATCGATGGCTGACGGCACCGAAAGCATCAGCGAAAACGATAAGCCTGTGATTGAATTTGACCACGTAAGTTTCAGATATGACGGTGCTTCCGAAGACTCGGTAACTGATATTTCCTTTGTTTTAAATAAAGGCGAATCGCTCGGCATAATCGGCGGTACCGGAAGCGGTAAATCAACTATCGCTTCACTTATCCCGCGTTTTTATGACGTTACCGGCGGTGAGATAAAGATATTCGGGAAAAATATAAAGGATTACAAACTTTCCGAAATACGTCGTTTTGCAGTATCCGTACCGCAGAAAGCAGCGGTCATCTCAGGAACTGTGGCTGACAACATCCGAATGGGCAAGCCTGATGCGACCGA
>CADAPI010000113.1:8373-10361 GCA_902789705.1 uncultured Ruminococcus sp. | reverse complement strand
AGCCGATATGCAGGGAGCAAACGTAGTTTGCGGATCTGCAAGGCAATATAAATGAATTAATTATAGTGAACGTATAAATCTTTTATGCGTTCACTATAAAAGGCGAAGTCCGTTTATCCGAACTTCGCCTTTAGTTTTACAGTATTCCGTCAATGTCCGCCCTTGCGGTAATAAGGGCGATGGCACATTCTATTCTCTTTTTTATGAGCTGGCAGGTAAGCTTGTGAGGCCTGTCGATCTCGCCGGTGAGAAGATGAGCACTGGCCCTGCATCCGCCGCCGCAGTAGAATTTTGCCCAGCAGTCACGGCAGGCATTTATGGTCGAAACACCTGTCGAAGCAAACCTGTTCTGCAGTTCCGTGTCGAAAGTTCCGTCAAGCACATTTCCCATACGGAACGACCCGCCGCTTATAAACTGATGACAGGGATAAATGTCACCGGACGGTGTGACCGCAACATATTCGTATCCGCAGCCGCAGCCTTTTTCACGGCTTCTCTCACATCCGGAGTGTCTTATGTCAACGCTGAACGGGAAAAAGTCGATGTGTTTTCCCTTCTTTTCCGATTCTATCATTCTTTCAGTAAGATGGTCATATTCCCTGAAGACCATCGGTATGTCAAGACCGGCAAGTGAATATTCAGCCGATCCCGGAGCCACCGGCTCGATGGAGATGCTGGTGAATCCTTCATCTGCCAGACTGAAAACATCTTCTGAAAAGTCTGTATTGAATTTCGTGAAAGTTCCTCTTATGCAGTAGTTCTTACCGCCGCGTCCGTCCACAAGTCTGTGGAATTTCGGCATTATGTCATCATAAATGCCGGATCCGTCAGGTCGGCAGCGCAGTCTGTCGTTTATATCCTTTCGTCCGTCGGCCGACAGAACAACGCTTTCTATTTCACGGTTGATATATTCAGTCATTTCTTCAGTTAAGAAAGTACCGTTTGTTGTAACGCTGAAGTGAAACTTCTTTCCGGTTTCCGCTTCCTTTTTATGCGCATAGTCGACTGTATCTTTGAGCACGCTGAAATTCATAAGCGGCTCGCCGCCGAAAAAATACAGTTCGAGGTCATTCACATCTCCTGAATGCTCTATAAGAAAATCAACCGCCTTAAACGCTGTTTCAGACTTCATAAGTCCTCTTTCACCGCCGAAAAGGCCGTTTCCCGCAAAGCAGTATCTGCATCTGAGATTGCAGTCATGCGAAATGTTCAGACATACAGCCCTTACTGCCGGCACTTCCGGTGCGCAGCCCGTACACGGAGGCTCTTCCGTGGTAAAAAGTTCATGGGCATTGTAAAGCTCGACCACCTCATCGTAACAGCTCCATATGTCTTCTTTTTTATGAAACTTCTGTAACTTTTCAAGTACATCTTCCGGACACACCGGATCAAAAGGAGGTTCGATGTTCTCAAGCATGTCGTATGTGAGATCGTCAATTACATGAATGCTGCCGCTGTTTACGTCAATTACTATGTTGTATCCTGCTGCTTTAAATTTGTGGATCATAAGCTTCTCTACCCTCCAGTCATCTCAGATACTTTTCCCCTCAATAATCTGCGAATAAATCATAAAAGGGACAACATTTAATTATATTGTCCCTTTGCTTTCTAAAGTTATTTATTTTTTCACTTTGCTTTTCTGCACTGTAACGGTGACTGACATTCTGCATGCAGGCATACAGACGCACTTGCATTTGCCGCAGTCTGATTTTACAGAACTGCTTCCCGGAGCAGCCTTGCTGAGAGTTCTTATATGTTTCATACCGCAGCACCTCCATCGCCTGTTACTGAAAATAATACAAACCAGAAGATAAAAGCCACTCAAAAAGAGCGCAGTTATTTCCAGTGATCTATAGATATTTTTTATATAAACAGTATTATATCATACCGTCTATTTATTTTCAATAGTATTTATAAAAAAAATTGCAGCTGTTTCTTATCGAAATAACTGCAATTTTCATAATAATTGTATTAATTGACCCTGCAGA
>CADAPI010000113.1:0-8350 GCA_902789705.1 uncultured Ruminococcus sp. | reverse complement strand
TTTTTAGACTTTTCTGTCTTGTCAGGTCCGGCGTTTTTCTTTTCTTCAACAGCTGCTGCCTGCATTCTTTCCCTGGCAGTTACGTTTTCCTTAACAGCTGATTTCTGGATACGAAGCTTGCTTCTGTCGCCGCCTGTTTCAATAACGAGCGTATCGTCTGTCTGACGTACCACAAGACCAATTATTCCGCCAATAGTGATGATCTCATCGCCTATGGATATGCTTTCACGCATTTCCTTTTCTTCCTTCTCACGCTTTTTCTGCGGTCTTACGATAAGAAAATAGAAAACTGCAAAAAGCGGAACGAATGTTATGAGCATTGAGAGCATTGCTGATGTTGTTGAACCTCCTGAAGCAGCAGCTTCAGCAAGCATAACTGGTGTAAAATTCATTATTACTGGCCTCCAATGAAACTATGCCGCACAAATCAGTTTGTATCTGTTTTGTGCCCGACGGAAAATTACCGGCGGCAGAATTTTTGTCGCCGGTTTTGTTTTTACTTTGAAGAGATGTACCTGTCGATCGAAGCAGCAGCCGTCTTGCCGGCACCCATTGCAAGGATTACTGTAGCAGCGCCTGTTACAGCGTCACCGCCTGCGTAGATACCGTCTCTTGTTGTCATCATATCTTCGTTTACGATGAGACAGCCTCTCTTGTTAGCTTCAATACCGTTTGTTGTTCTTCTGATAAGCGGGTTAGGTGAAGTACCGATTGCCATGATAACTGTGTCAACTTCGAGGTCAAATTCTGAACCAGGAACTTCCTTAGGTCTTCTTCTGCCGCTTTCATCAGGTTCGCCAAGCTCCATCTTAATGCACTGCATTGATGAAACTCTGCCGTTTTCATCACCGTTTATCTTTACAGGATTGTTGAGGAGCATGAATTCGATGCCCTCTTCCTTTGCGTGGTGAACTTCTTCCTTTCTTGCAGGAAGTTCTTCCTCGGAACGTCTGTAAACGATGTATACGTGTTCAGCACCCATTCTCATTGCGCTTCTTGCTGCGTCCATTGCAACGTTGCCGCCGCCTACGACTGCAACCTTCTTTGACTTGATAACAGGTGTTGTGTAGTCATCAAGATATCCCTTCATAAGGTTGATACGTGTAAGATATTCATTTGCTGAACATACACCGATAAGTGACTCGCCTTCGATACCCATGAAGTTAGGAAGACCTGCACCTGATCCGATGAATACTGCTTCGTAGCCCATTTCGATGATATCGTCGATTGAGAGTACCTTACCGATTACCATGTTTGTCATTATTTCAACACCGAGATCCTTAAGAGCGTTTACTTCCTTCTGAACGATGGACTTAGGAAGTCTGAACTCAGGGATACCGTACATGAGAACACCGCCCGGAACATGGAAAGCTTCAAAAACAGTTACCTGATAGCCGAGTCTTGCGAGGTCGCCTGCACATGTAAGACCTGCAGGGCCTGCACCTACTACTGCTACCTTCTTACCGTTTGATACAGGCTTCTGTACCGGAGCAGCCTTGCCGTTCATAACGTAGTCAGCAACGAATCTTTCGAGACGGCCTATACCTACAGGCTCGCCCTTGATGCCTCTTACACACTTGCCCTCACACTGATTTTCCTGAGGACAGACACGTCCGCATACAGCCGGAAGGCCGTTTGTTGACTTGATCACTTCATAGGCACCGTAAAAATCTCTTTCCTTTACCTTAGCGATGAATTCCGGGATCTTTACGCCTACAGGACATCCTGTAACGCATGGCTTGTTCTTGCAGTTAAGGCATCTTTCAGCTTCCTCGACTGCCATTTCCTCAGTATAGCCGAGAGTAACTTCCTCGAAGTTTCTTGCTCTTACCTTAGGATCCTGTTCAGGCATTACAACTTTATTTAAAGACATATTTGGCATTTTAAATATCCTCCTTAAAGAATCACTTGGCCTGAGCCATCATGCGACAGGCATGTTCCTGTTCCCTGTATGTTGAGTTTCTGCTCATGAGCTCGTCGAAGTTTACCAGGTGTCCGTCGAAGTCAGGTCCGTCAACACATGCATACTTTGTCTCGCCGCCTACAGTTACACGGCATCCGCCGCACATTCCTGTACCGTCGATCATTACAGGGTTGAGTGATACTATTGTCTTTATGTCATACTTCTTAGTCACTGAACAGACGAACTTCATCATCGGAACAGGTCCTATAGCGATAACTTCGTCAAACTTCTTTCCGCTCTGGATGAGTTCCTCAAGAGCTGTTGTTACGAAGCCCTGCTTGCCGTAGGAACCGTCATCTGTTGTGATGATGAGATCGGTACATGCAGCCTTGAATTCATCTTCGAGGATAACAATATCTTTGTTTCTGAATCCGGCAATAACAGTTGTGTCAATACCTCTGTTAAAGAGTGCCTTTGCCTGCGGATAAGCGATAGCGCAGCCTACGCCGCCGCCGATAACGCAGACGCTCTTTGTGCCTTCTTCAATATGTGTCGGAACACCGAGAGGTCCTACAAAGTCAAGGATCGTATCACCTTCGCTGAGCTTTGAAAGCTGTTCTGTAGTTTTGCCTACGATCTGGATAATGACCGTAACAGTTCCCTTTTCTCTGTCATAGTCAGCAATTGTGAAAGGAACTCGTTCGCCCTTTTCATCAACTCTTAAAATAATGAACTGACCCGGCTGAGCCTTTTTAGCAATAAACGGAGCTTCAACTGACATGAGGAAAACTGCGTCATTCAATGCTCTCTTTGTAACGATTTTAAACATTATAAAGATCTCTCCTTCTATAAAATAATGAAACACTGATCATTCCGCAGATCCGGCTTTGCCGGTTCTACTGGCGGGGAGAAAGCGAGACTTTGCCCGTCCCCCACGCCGATCACAGATCAGCGTTCCCCTGAAACCACAATATGGCTGTTTTTTGCCGTACTAATTACTATTCTATCACAATTCTTTCTAACATGCAATAGCTTTTTTTATACGAAACTTTTTTTGACATAAAAAACAAAAGCGGAAGCATGATCGCCGTCAAACGACCACACTTCCACTATATTTCCTTAGGAAAACACTGATTATATCGGAAATCCGGCTTCGCCGGATTTCCGGAGGCGGGATTTGCGGGGCTTCGCCCCGGAGCCCTACGCTGATTAATGAATAAATAAGCGTTTCCTTAGAAAAATGCCTGTTTACTTAAGCGCCGCCTTAAGAGCTTCAGCCTTGTCTGTCTTCTCCCATGCAACGCCGAGGTCTTCACGTCCCATGTGGCCGTACGCAGCAAGCTTTCTGTACTGCGGCTTTCTGAGTGCGAGAGTTTCGATGATTGATGCAGGTCTTAAGTCAAACACCTTGTTTACTGCTTCTGCAATAGCGTCATCATCGAACTTACCTGTTCCGAATGTGTCAACAAGCACTGATACCGGTCTTGCAACACCGATAGCGTATGCAAGCTGTACTTCGCACTTGTCAGCGAGTCCTGCAGCAACTACGTTCTTTGCCACGTAACGTGCAGCATATGCAGCTGAACGGTCAACCTTTGTCGGGTCCTTGCCTGAGAAAGCTCCGCCGCCGTGTCTTGAATATCCGCCGTAGGTGTCAACTATGATCTTGCGTCCTGTAAGTCCGCAGTCACCCATAGGACCTCCTGTTACGAAACGTCCTGTAGGATTTATAAAGTACTTTGTGTTTTCGTCAAGAAGTTCAGCAGGAATAACAGCCTTTATAACGTATTCCATGATGTCTTTTCTGATGTCTGCAAGAGAAACTGCATCCGAGTGCTGTGTTGAAACAACAACTGTGTCAACACGTACCGGCTTGCCGTCATCATATTCAACTGTAACCTGTGACTTGCCGTCTGGTCTTAAGTAAACGAGTGTGCCGTTCTTTCTTACTTCTGTAAGCTTGAGAGCAAGCTTGTGAGCAAGTGAGATTGGAAGCGGCATGAGTTCCTTTGTTTCGTTGCAGGCAAAACCGAACATCATACCCTGGTCGCCGGCACCTATAGCATCAGCGTCATTTGCGCTTCCGTCCTTTGATTCGAGGGCTTCGTTTACACCCATTGCAATGTCAGGTGACTGCTCATTTATAGATGTGATTATCGCACATGTATTTCCGTCAAAGCCGAACTTGGCTCTGTCGTAGCCGATATCATTTATAACGTCTCTTGCTATTCTCGGAATGTCAACATAGGCACTTGTTGTGATCTCGCCCATGCACATGATCATACCGGTTGCAGCTGCGGTTTCGCATGCTACTCTGGCAGCAGGATCCTTTTCAAGGATGGCGTCGAGTATTGCATCAGAAACCTGATCGCATATTTTATCAGGATGTCCTTCAGTTACTGATTCTGATGTAAAAAATTTCTTCATATTTCTTCCTCCGTTAATTATTTTGGTATATCATCACACAGAAAACAGCTGATCCACTGTTTTCGCGGGTAATATCAGTCCTTACGGCTTGCGTAGACCTTTGTCACCGCAAGTTCTCCGTTCTGGCGTTTCTTAAAGTTGATGTCCATTGTCAGTCTGCGCGGCGGCCTTGTATAGGTACCGTCCCAGCTTTCATCTTCAGGTGATTTGTAGCTCATGGCTGTATGGCACACGTAAGCAACCGTGCCCTCGTCTGTATCGGTTATTTCCGGCACCGGAACGTCCAGACCTGTAAGTTCTCCTCCCCTGAGATTAAGTCCTTCAAGAAGAAGATCTTTGTAATTATCGCTCCAGGCAAGATTTTTCACGCCGGTACTGTCGTTGTTGAACAGCGATCCGATGTATTCGACCGAGCGGTCAAACAGTTCACTGTAAAGTAAGACCGTTTCTGTCAGTCCCGGAGATACGGCAGTGTTCTTTACTTTGACGAGCTGCTTCTCGCCGAAAACATTCTTGTACATTCTTATGTCGCTCACAACGAGGCGTCCTTCTTCGTCTTCGGTTATACGGTAAAGGTCTTCGCCCTTTTCGAGCTGTATATAATTGCCCTGCTCAGACAGCGGCTTTGTGGGATAGTTCTTTGATATTCTGTCCCACTCCATGTCGGTCAGCACCTTTCCGCTGAAATCGAAGAGAACGTATTTTCCGCGTTCCGTTTCCGCGCAGAGCATCTCGGAATAATAATTCTCAAAATGCGTGTAGATAAAGGGAACAATGACATTTTCAGCGTTGTCGATTATGCCGAACCGCTCACCGCGGACAGTGGACTGCGACACCACGAAGTGATCGCCCTCTATTTTATCAACACTTTTCCACCGGGCATCGATAACAACTTTTCCCCTGCTGTCTTTCACCCCGTAAAATCCGCGCTGCGCAAAGCTGTAGTAATCACCGCCGAGATTGCTGACTGTCAGTGTCTCGGGATCGTCCTTCACAAGCACGCGGTTTTCATCCCAGTAAAACTTTACTACCTGGTATGTGAAAATGATAAAGATCAGGGAGAGTATAATGAATATCACCCGGATATTTCTGCTCAATTCTCACTCTCCGTTTTTTTCAGATCGTTCTCGGTCTCCTGTACAAGATAGATAGGTCTTTTCTTGCACTCAAGATAGGTCTTGGCAAGATACTGTCCGAGAATACCTGTTGTAAACAGCTGAAGTCCTCCTAAAAGAAGAATGAGGCAGACTATTGTAGGATAACCATGGATGTCATTTCCGAAGCACAGCTTCTCGATGACTGTTACCAGTGCGAAAATAACTGCAAGCGCACATGAAACTATGCCGAGCAGCGAGGCGATGGCAAGAGGTGCAGTCGAGAACGCAGCAATACCTTCGAGAGAGTACTTGAAAAGTCCCCAGAAGGACCAGGCTGTTGTGCCTGCCGCACGTTCCACGTTCTTTATTTCGATATACTTTGTACGGAATCCGACCCAGCTGAAAATACCCTTTGAAAAACGGTTGTATTCTTTCATCGACAGAATGGCGTCAACCATCTGACGTGTCATGAATCTGAAATCCTGGGCTCCGTCAACGATCTCGGTCTGCGAGATCCTGTTTATTATTTTGTAGAATTTCCGCGCGAACCAGCTTCTTATCTTTGATTCACCTTCACGGTCAACTCTGCGTGTCGTTGCACAGTCATATTCACCGCTTTTTACATAGGCGTACATTTTCGGAAGAAACTCCGGCGGATGCTGGAGATCCGCGTCCATTACAACTATGTAGTCACCCTTTGAAGCTTCGAGTCCGGCATACATTCCCGCTTCCTTTCCGAAATTTCTCGAAAAGGAGATGTATCTTACACGACTGTCCTCGCGTGCATATTTCCTGAGTCCCTCAAGAGTTGCGTCACGGGAACCGTCATTGATAAAAACAAGTTCATAGTCAAGTCCGGAATCTTCGGTCTTCATTCCGTCCATGACTTCGGTTATCTTGTCATAAAACAAAGGAAGTACTTCCTGTTCGTTGTAGCATGGCACTACTATGGAAAGCAATTTCACGTTATCCGTAAACTCCTTAAAAAAATATAGTGCAGATCCGGCAGGACCTACACTATATATTTTACTATAATATTAATATATTTTCAAGAATTAATTTTAAGGTAACACTGATTTATAAATAAAACAGCGTGCGGATCCGGGGCGAAGCCGGATTTCCGATTTGATCAGCGGTTCCTTAACACATGATATCTTTTATATTGGCGTTTGAGATGATCATGCCGGCATTGTTCTTGATCTGCTTGTATTTTCCGAGAGGGAGATGATATCTCATGATCCTGATAGCATCTGCATACTGCGGTGAAGGTGAAATAGCTTCATTGGCACCTGCCTTGAAATCGGCAATGTGAATGTCGCGGAGATCCTTCTGTAAAACATCGATAGCTGCGTAGCTTGAAACGTCCTTGTTGAGCACATCCATGGCCGTTTCCAGAGCTGTCCGATGAACGTTCTGCTTTGTGATGTCGTTTGAACCGATTATCTGAACGACATTCTTTGAAAGGAGCTCAAGAGCAGCCTTTCTTGTTGTGCGGTTGATCATAGCGTCGCAGCTGAGCTGCATGATAACACCGAGCTGTGAGATCTTCTCAAGCTGTTCCATGGTGTAGAACTCAGGATAGTATTTTTCGATGTGTGCGATGATCGGGCAGAGGTTCTTGGAAATGATGAGTTTCTGAAGAGTCTCAATGACCATGTCGCTGTATTCCTGGTAAGGAAGAGAGAGCATGATGTAATTTGTATTGCCCACGCAGAGCTTTGTGGTATCTATATCCAGAAGTGATGTTGTGAAAAGCACTTCAGCACCCGGAATTATACGCGGAAGGGACATTCCCTTTATCTTTTCATTTAATTTTGCCATAGCTTCCTCACGTTCAGCAAGGAACTTAGGAACATTCGAATCAACGGAATTAAAGTATGGTGTAGCTACTACGGTCTTGATCTTAGCTTTGTGCAGAATTTTAAGAATATCAACGCATCTGTCAAGTTCTTCTTCCATGTTCTCTACATCAGCATTCGGAAGAACCCGGGAATGAAAGTCAACGTATCCATTCATAAATTGCAGACCTCCTCGGAAAATTTTATTGGAAATTAATTCATAATTGTATGACACGTATGTACATAATCAGCTTATTATATTTTAATTGATTTTATTTCTTTTGTCAAGTTTTAAACAATACGGAAATCAGTCCATATTGTTGTTTCTTGTCACAAATATGTGAAATCAAGGAGAAATTTTAGGCATATTCGTATTATACGAACCATAAAATTTTGTTCAGAAATCACAATCTGAATAAATGTTGTTTTTTAAAGCTGATTTTATCGGTTTTTAAAAGTTTTGTCATAATTACAAAACTGACACAACACATTCCTTCTGTCCGACTATTAAAACCATGTGCAGTCCCTTCCGGACCGGCATGGACAGTATGTACACACAAAAAGTCAGCCGCCTCATGTGAGACGGCCGGCTTTCCGGATCAATATTTATCCTCTGTTTATCTGGTGGAATCGAAAATTACTTATTGGTTACTTTCTTCCAGATCTCTTCTGTAACAATTCCTGTATTGTTTATATCTCTTTCGAGAATACCTCTGAGGATACTTGTTGCATCAATCTGTGTGAAGAGGCCGTTCGGGCTCTGGTTTACGTTGCCTAAGAAGTGTGAAAGTTCAACTGCTTCTGCTGCTGTGCCTTCATGAACGTTGATGTTGTCAGCAAGGAGTGATTCCTTAGCTACTTCAAGTGAGAGGATCTCACGGAGTATTATTGTTGCGTCTACCTGGCTTACTTTGCCGTCGAGGTTTACGTCACCCTTAATACCCATGCGGACACTTGAATCAGCCTTTGTATAGAGCTGTTCACCAGCACCGTTGTCGATGAATGCTACGTGCGGTTCAACCTTTCCGTCTTCAGCGAACTTAGAGTTTTCTGTAAGTCTGCCGTAGAGTGCGGAAACGCCGATC
>CADAPI010000112.1 GCA_902789705.1 uncultured Ruminococcus sp. | reverse complement strand
ATAGACGCCGGCACAAATATTCCTCCGTAGCTCAGTCGGTAGTAGCACCTGACTGTTAATCAGGGTGTCACTGGTTCAAGTCCAGTCGGGGGAGCCAGAGTAAGATCCGTACATCGTTTGGTGTACGGATCTTTTTGTTATACCCGAATACAAATTTTATTTTCCTTTAAAAAGCGAAACTGATAAAATATAATTTTCGTACTGAAAAATAGAACAAATCTCTAAAAACGGCTTTAAACCATTGCGCTGGAGCTATGGGTGTGCTATTATAATAATCGACAAAAATATTTGTCACTACTATCATCCGGGACAGACGCAGCAAGGCGTAGCTGCGTAGGATCTGAGGTGACAGTAATATTTCGCAGAGGCTGCGTATCTTGTGTATGCAGACAATGCAGAACATGGTATGCCGGGAAAAAGGCACGACTGTTAAGGGAGGATAAATCGTATGAAAATTCTTTTTATCGGCGGAACAGGAACTATCAGCATGGCGATAACACGACTTCTGGCTGAACAGGGTCATGAGCTGTATCTTCTGAACCGCGGAAACAGGAATTCCGATCTTCCGGCAAACGTAAGAACGATAGTTGCTGATATAAGCAACGAAGAAGATACTGTAAAAAAGCTTGGCGATATGACCTTTGATTCAGTGGGTGAGTTTATAGGATTTGTGCCGGAACAGCTTGAACGTGATTACAGGATCTTCAAAGGCAGGACAAAGCAGTTTATCTACATAAGCTCTGCTTCGGCTTATCAGAAGCCTCCTAAGGGGCATGTGATAACAGAAGAAACGCCGTTAGAGAACCCGTACTGGGAATATTCAAGAAATAAAAAGGCGTGCGAAGATTATCTTATGGAAAGATACCGGAAAGACGGCTTCCCTGTTACGATCGTTCGACCAAGTCACACGTATGATGAGCGAAGCGTGCCGCTGGGTGTCCACGGCAAAGGCGGAAGCTGGCAGGTCGTAAAGAGAATTAAAGAGGGCAGACCTGTTATTATACACGGTGACGGAACATCTCTGTGGGCCATAACTCATAACAGCGACTTTGCAAAGGCTTATGCAGGACTTATCGGAAATGAAAAAGCTATAGGCGAGGCTTTTCATATCACGACTGAAGACAGTGTCAGCTGGAATGCGATCTACAGCTGCATTGCAGAAGCACTTGGGGTGGAACTGAAACCGTATTATGTTGCATCAGAGACTCTGGCGACTCTCGGCAGCGAATACGACTTTACGGGAAGCCTTATTGGTGATAAGTCCTGTTCAGTGGTGTTTGACAATTCAAAGGTAAAGGCACTGGTACCTGATTTCAGGTGCGAAGTCAGTGTAAGAGACGGTATTCGTTCCACAGTAGAGCATATACTCGCACATCCTGAGCTGCAGAATGATGACAATGAGTTTGACAGCTGGTGCGACCGTGTGATCGAATCTGTGGAAAAAATGAAGAGAGAATTTAAATAATAGTGAAAGCTTTTTGGTTCGGGCTTTCACTGAAAAACACTTTACCGGCATATGAGTATGTTTGCAGCTCATATGCCGGTTTTTTATGACAAATGTAATTGATAACTGTGACATATGACATGCTGATTTGTGACATGTGACATCTTTTTTTTTTACTGGATTAAGATATAATATATACAAGAAAATATATAGGATCTTATGAGTAAAGGATGTGGGAAAGTATGCTGATGGTATTGTTCTTGATTGCAATTGCCTGGTTCATCTATCCTTTTATCGGAATACCGGTTCAGATCGGAACGAGCAGCGAAAACAAGATGCTGAAACGCAGGATAAAGGAACTTGAGGATGAACTGGCTCTTCTTAAGCAGAATGGAGAAAAAACAGTTCTGCAGGATGATAATACCGCTGAAACAGGAACGCTTCAGGATGATGTCTTCAGTCCTGAAGAAAGATCAGCTTTTGCTGCAGGAATCAATGATGAGGTTCTGAATGCAGATAAAAACGAAAGAGTTTCATCTCTGCCTGTCGGATATTCAGTTAGTGACGGTAACAATGAACCGCTGGTTTATTCAAAGAGCATGTTTGAAAACAACGGTGATCAGAACTCTGCCGGAAATGTAACAGAAACTGAAACTATCGGAAACGTAACAGAAACTATCGAAAATGCAGAGGAAACAGAAACTGCCGATGCCGAAACAAGAAAACAGAAAAATGTATCCGGAATTCTTATCACCGGTGTATCAATGGTACTGCTGGCCGGACTCATTTTCGTTACTACCAACTGGAATTCAATAGGAAGCGGATTCAAGATCTTTCTTAGTGTTCTGGTTACGCTTATTTTCTTCGGAGCATCATTTTTGGCGGAAAAGAAGCTCGGTATCGAGTCAACATCCAGAGGATTCTTCGTGCTTGGAGTATTCTTTGTACCGATAACCAGTGTTTCAGTATTTTTCTATAAAATATTCGGAGAATGGCTTTCGTTTTCCGGTGAGGGAAAAATGCTGGCACTTATGGCTGTTTTCCTTTCATGCGCAGGGGCGTGTGTTCTTATAACCGGAAAATTCAGAAATCATATTTCCGCATTCGGTGCGATGCTGTTTGTTTCAGCAGCGGTATGCTCCCTCGGGTTTTTCACCGAATCATATATTGCATTCTACATAATTGCGGCGATGTATTCCTGCGCAGTTATTTATATAAATCAGAAAACACTGGCCCGTCTGGAAATCCCTGTTGTATATTCTGAAGTATTCGGAAAATTTTCAGTATTCAATGTATTTGCTATGGCCTCAGTCGCCCTTGTCTTTGGCTATGCAGATTCAAGTTCGGCTGAAACAGCTGCTGCAGTTATAATGTTTATCACTGCTACTCTGTACTTCCAGCTGAAAACAGACAATAAGGAGATCTTCCTTGTATGCAGTCTGGTGTCAGTCGTCGAGTTCATTTATCTGGCACTCATTGTTTCTGATATCATGATGCCTGATACGGCGATCAGAGCCGAAGAAAAAAATATTATATTTGTATTATGTCTTGTTCCGGCGTTTGCGGTATATAATTTTGTGCCTAAGCTGAAATCAGAGATTTCTGCATTGGTGCTCAACATTCTGATGTTTTCAGGGCTTCTTCTGAACCTGTCGTTTTCAGAACCGGTTTCCTTCACTGCAGCGTTCCTGATGACAGCAGTTTCATGTGCATTATCCCGCAGAAAATATCTTCTTTTCACTTATTCGGTACTGCTGGTTCCGTATCTGTACTTTGTACTTCTTGCCTTTGATTTAACTACTGATACAGCATTGCCGGCGGTTTCATATACTGTATGTGCGGTATTTACTGCTTGCAGATTTCTTTCATCAAAATCGGAGCGGTTTGATCCGGCGGCCCTTGTGTTTGCAGGCTGGTCGGTACTGTGTCCGGTTTTAACAGCGGTTATATACATAAGTAATATGTCAGCAGTCATTACGTTTGCAGTATCTGTGACCGTATTCCTTGCAGCACAGCTGCTTGAAAACAGAAGCGGATCCGGAGAAAGCTTCCGTTCTGTTATCTTCAGCATCATATCTGCTTCAGAATACATTATTATGGACTATCTGATAGTGCAGCGTTTCACACCGGATATAACATCCGGATTCAGCCTTGCATTCACACTTACAGCAGTTCCTGCGCTTGTGCTTTACACATACGTAAAGCCGTTCCGTTCAAAGACAGCACAGTGTATCGTTACTGGAAGCATGTTCCTATGGTCAGTGCTGCATTTCACCACAAATCATCCTGCAGCATGTGCGGTAGTTTCGGCCGCCGTTATACTTACAGCATTAAATGAAAAAAGGACGGCAGTGTATACTGTATCAGCTGTTATGGTAACAACGCTCGTTTACCAGTTTACAGTCACACTCGGTTCCGGCAGAGCTGTTTCGGCGGTCATAGTTTCTGTTTTTGCAGCTTTAATGTTTTTCATTTCTGAATATTTTTCAGACAGGTACGAAAAGATCAGGGGCGCCG
The DNA here is from genome assembly GCA_902789705.1 of uncultured Ruminococcus sp. GTDB lineage: Bacteria > Bacillota > Clostridia > Oscillospirales > Ruminococcaceae > HUN007. The sequence goes on along the minus strand of CADAPI010000112.1, from coordinate 4,389 downwards.
GCACGGTTTTCATGATCTGTACAATGATATTCCCGGTCGTATCCCGTTTTCCTGACAAGCCGTTCATGTGCTTTACACTTCTGCTTTCGACAGCAGTTCTGGGACTTGCAGCATACAGAAGAGAATTAAAGGATTCTTCAAAATCAAGTATACTTCTCGCTCTGGCATCTTCTGCACATTTTCAGATTTTCGCATTCCTGCTTTCTGATAATATCCTGTTTGGCAGGTTTTCATCTGAAGCGTTCACTGAAAACGTTCCGATGTATATTGCCTCACTTGTAACCATGGGAATAGTGGCAGCTGCAGGCTTTGCAGTCAGAAGATCATCAGTATTCGTTTCAAAGTCATTTGTCTTTTCTTCACCGGTCATGGTATTGATGACATTCATTATCTATACGCCTTCTCCTGAAGGAAAGTGGGGAGCTGTTGCAGGATGTGCACTTATCATTTATTTCATACTCTGCGGTATGATCTCAAACGAAAAAGAAGCGCAGGTTCTGTATACTGCCGCTGCCGTTTCGGCGGTACCGACACTTCTGTTCCAGAAGTTCTTCCCGGTATCTGATCTGCTCATGCCTGAATACTGCGTGCTATGCACACTTGTACCGTACATTTTCCTTTTCAGGATCTGGAGAGAGAAAAGAGATGAACTCTGGAATGTTCTCTTTGCTCATTCCTGTATCGCAATGGCGTCACTCGGAATCGCTGCGGTCAGCTCGTCGGAACTTTTCCATGTTATCATAATGGGTGTTACCTGTGCGGTACTGATAATGATAACACTTATTACAGGAAGCAAAAGATGGAGCCGTCTTGGAACGGTTACCCTCGTTGTCCTTGTATTTTATGCGACTAAGGATTTCTGGTCATCGCTCGCATGGTGGGCATACCTTCTTCTTACCGGTATTCTTCTTATCATTTATGCAGCTGTCAACGAATACTGCAGACAAACCGGAAGAGAGAATGTGATCAGGGAATCATTCAAAGCGCTTTTTGAAGCGCTTCGCGATAAAAAGAATTAAATCGCTGACCGATTAATGAAAAACAAAGCCATAACACTAACGTTTTTAGTGTTATGGCTTTGCTGTTTTATATTATCAATCCTTACCCATCAGTATTGAGATAATTGCTGTAAGATCAGATGTGTTTACAACTTCGTCGCCGTTTACGTCTGCGGCGAGCTGTTCACGTTTATCGGCAGTGCCGCCGAGAAGAATGCCTTTGAGAAGTATAAGGTCGGCAATGTTTATTTTTCCGTCATCGTTTAAGTCTGCCGGGGTGTATCTTACCGGTGGAGTTGTTTCGGCCGGTGCAGTGGTTTCGGCTGGCGGTGTTGTTACGACCGGAGGTGTCGTTTCAGCTGGCGGAGTGGTTTCAGCCGGCGGAGTGTATCCGGCTGGAAGTTCTCCTGCTGCTGTGAGAATCCACTGCTGACAGAAATTATTTGTAGGACCCCACTGCGCGATGTTGGCACCGTATTCGGCACTGGCTCCTGCAACTTCCATGAATTTTGTTCCGCCTGATGCGAATGTAGATATCATGTATGTGCCGTTTTCATTTCTGGAAAACTTAAAGAGCTGTGATGTATCTTCAGCATTGAATGACACAAGCTCAATGTTCTCGCCGTCTTCTTTGCCGGCACAGCGGAGTGCGAATTTAATGTCGCTTTCGGAAATTATGTAGTAGTAACCCTGGTGTTCTGATGATTTCCTCAGTATCCAGTGCTGGCACTTTTCACCGTTGTTTTCCCACTGGCGTATGTTGGAGCCGTTTTCCATTACGCCGTTGATGATGTCGGCGACGAATCCGCTGTTTCTGTTTGTGAGTACATATGATACGGAGGCGTCCATTACGGCCGGATCTTCCGTGATAATTTCCTTCTTTGTATATGCTCTCGGAGTTCCTGTGAATTCCGTGGTCTTGTTGCCCCAGACTGTTTTGTTGTCATTTCCGACAGCAGTGAAGGACATTACTTTTTTGCCTTTTTCATCTTTGGCGGCAAGGAATTTTCCGCTGTAAAGTCTGCCGCCTGCAATGATGACAGCATCATTTGAGTCATTTGCTTCTGACCATGTACCTGTTAAGGCGCCTGTTATTTTACCGTCTTCGGTAAGAGTTATGTTTACAGATTCATAGATTTTTGAACCGGTGTCAGTTCCGTGGTTTATAAACTCGTAGGTTCCGGCAATATCGGATGCACTGTATCCGCCCCTGTCGATGGCGTCACCGCTGTATTCATTAGGAGCGACAACAGGCCATCCCTCAGCGTTGAACTGCATGGAGTGAACACGTACCTCATGGTATTCGGTTCCGCCGTTGAAACGCGTATGGTTTACAAGGTACCATTTACCGTCGTCGTCACGGAGAACGGAGTTGTGGCCCGGAGCCATGTATGCCTGGTCGTTGGTCTTGAATTTATGGTTGCCCATAACCTTGAGACCGACCGTATCAAGATTTGTCGAAGATGCAAGCACGGCATTCTTTCCTGAAGGATCGAAGAAAGGTCCTGTCGGACTTGTTGAGCGGAATACTCTCATATTGTAGCCGCCGGTGGCTGTAAGACCGCCGTAAGTTACCCACAGATAGTAGAAACCGGTTTCCGGATTGTATTCGATGAACGGACCCTCACCTGATTTTCCGTATCCGCCGGATATCTTGGTGCCGAAGTAGCTGTCAATCATTCTGCCGTCGGAAGTCTGTCCGGATTTCGGGTGTATGCATTTTCCTGTTTTCGGATCTATCTCAAGAGTAAAAATACCGCCTGACCATGAACCGTAGCACATGTACATCTTACCGTTTGTGTCATAGTATATAGTAGGGTCGATGGCATTCGGGAAGAGCTGGTTGTTGAAGTTTGATTTATTGAACCAGTTCTGGTTGAATGATACCTGACCGGCTGCTATAAGTTCATCCACATTGGTCGATGTGTATTTGCGGTTTACGTTTTTGGTATTGCTCTTTGCGTAGCTGTCGTTTTCCGTAAATCCCGAGTAGATGAGTGTGTCGCCGAAAGTGTACGGACCTTCGATGGTTTTTGAAGTGGCGAAACATATAACTGAGCGGATGTAGGTCGATGATGTGCAGAAATACATCATGTATGCGCCTGTGGTTCCGTCGGAGTTTCTGAATTCAGGATTCCATACAACATCAGGTGCCCATACTGCGAATCCGCCCTTGCAGTCTTCAAGGTCTTCGCCGCACCATGCAAATGCTTTTTTTAAGTTTCCGGAAAGATCGCCGAATTCGACATTGCCCGGAGTTTTATATCCGTTTGTGAACAGCTTCCAGTTCTGAAGATCGGTAGATTTTGCTGCGTCGATGTGAGAACCGAATGCATAGTATGTTCCGGTTGCAGGATCTTTTACTACAGAAGGATCGTGTACTGATACACGGCTTCGTGCCGCACCTGCCATGGTCCCCGGAAAAAGTGACATGAGCATCATTCCTGATACTGCAGCGGGAATTATTCTTTTTAATTTCATAAATTCCTCCAGTTTACATACAAAGTCTTAACCCATAATGAAAATAGAATAATAAGATGACACTGATTATGCCGGAAACTGTGTTATGATCCGGCCGCAATGCGAAATACGGGCAAATCAGCGCACTTTAAGCGTAAACGTTTTCTCTTTTATGTACAGTTACGCTTTATTTACTCATTAAGATTATACACTCTTTTGTTAAAAAAATCAATAATTAAATATTGTGAAACAATTTTATGAGAATTCTGAGGAAATTCGGGCGGTGAAAATTTTTTTTGAAATGTAATATGCCTGTAACCTTCGGTTTTACGTGGATTCATAAGAAATAATACTGTTAAAGTAAAAAGAAATAAAATTTTTTTTATTTTTCGGGAACCTTTGTTTATTCTGATGCATCTAATTATCAGCAAACGAAAAATGGAACTGCTGCACTGAAAAATGCAGTGCAGCATTATACCCCACATATCCATAAGGAATTTTTAAGAAATGAAAGGAAGTAATTTATTATGAAGTCAAACAAGATCATCGCAGGCATTTCAGCACTCGTTATGGCAGCAGCAAACATCGCTGCAGTTTCAGCTCAGGCTGTTGAAGAAGAAGCTGTTAAGAAAGCTGAAGTTACAACAACAGTTGCTCCTGCAGCTGAAGAAGCAAAGGCTGAAGAAGCTGAAAAGCCAGCTAAGCCTGAAAAGGAAGAAAAGGCAGAAGAAGAAAAGCCGGCAAAGCCTGAAAAGGAAGAAAAGGCAGAAGAAGAAAAGCCGGCTAAGCCTGAGAAGGAAGAAAAGGCAGAAGAAAAGCCAGCTAAGCCTGAGAAGGAAGAAAAGGCAGAAGAAAAGCCGGCAAAGCCTGAAAAGGAAGAAAAGGCAGAAGAAAAGCCAGCAAAGCCTGAAAAGGAAGAGAAGGCAGCTAA
>CADAPI010000111.1 GCA_902789705.1 uncultured Ruminococcus sp. | reverse complement strand
GAGTCATCGCACTTCGGGATCTTTCCCAGACCATCGCAGACTGCAAGTGCTATAAGATCAAACGGATCCGCAGCCGAATCAAAAAGTTTGTTTGTCTTTTTGATTTTCGATCCGGCACGGGCCATTATATTAGGATCCATATGGAGTCTTGTCATATTTAAAACGTAACCGGTAAGTTTCTCATCTGCGCCCAGGCGTTCAAGAAATGTACGGACTACCGGAATGCCTGCGGTCTCGTGTTCATAGGCGTGAACTGTTCCGTCCTCTGAAACCGTTGTGCTTACCGCCTTTCCGAAGTCGTGACAGAGTGCGGAAAGCATAAATCCGAAAGGAAAGTTTACAGTGTCACGTCTTTTCGCAGCTTCATCAAGCACCATCATGGTATGAGTCCAGACATCGCCTTCTTTATGATAATCTGTATTCTGCGGCACATTTATAAGTGCATGTATCTCCGGAAACATATTTTCAAGTTCTCCGCTTCCCCGTATGGCTTCAAAATACTCCGACGGCTTTTCTTCACCGAGCAGTATCTTTTCAAGGTCTGTAACTGTCATGACATTCTCTCCTTTCATATGGTTAGTATTACATTATACCACATCGTTCTCTGCCTGGCAAGACTTCTTAAAACTAAAATTATTACTTAAATTAACCGAAAACATTGAAAAATTCAGTGCAGTGGTGTATAATAAAGAAAAAATAATACGGAGGTCCTGAGTATGAATGCAAAAAAATACATTGCACTGATATGCACGGCTGCTGTTGTCCTTACCGGCGTAAGAATCGGAGTCAGTGCTGATGCAACTGATAATAAAACAAACGAAACAATAAAAATACTTCCGGTCGGCGACTCCATCACTGACGGTTACGGCACAGAAGGCTCCTACAGAAAATTTCTTTACAACGAACTTACCGAAGCAGGTTATTCCATCGACATGACCGGCCCTAACGCTTCATGGGGCGACGGCGAATATACCGATCCTGTTTCAGGTGCGATTTTCCGATACGATAATGCTCACTGCGGATACAGCGGATATGCAATTGAGGAATATCCGGGACGAAACGGAATACTCGAAACTCTAAAAAACGGAGATTACGTAAACAAGTACGATCCGGACATTGTCATTCTTCAGATAGGTACAAACGATATAATCGACAACCATGAAATAGACACAGCCGGAAAGCGACTCGACAAACTCGTGACCTACATTCTCCAAAACATAGATGAAGATGACGCTCTGTTCGTTACAACGATCCCTGATCTTGACCCGAACCGCGAAGGCGTTTACGACTGGTTTGCAAACTACAGACATCTTCCCGACTGGACACCTGTCTCCGATGTCAATGCCGAAAAATGGGTAGGTGACCAGATCGCAGAATACAACGGACAGGTAAAAGCGCTGGTAGAATCGAAGCAGAAGTCCGGAGTAAAGAACATCTACTTCGGCGACGTAAACCATACCATTACTGATGTAAAAAGCTATCTTAAGGACGGAGTTCATCCGAATGACATGGGGTATAAACTGATGGGCGGCTACTGGGCCGGTGTTATCAAAGAATATCTCGAAAACCACGCTTCTTCACCGGAACCATCAGTCACCACTGCAGAACCAGCAGTAACAGCACAGCCGTCCGTAACCACATTACCGGAGGCCGCGACTACCGAACCATCGGTAACAACAGAAACTGCCGTCACAACTCCGGCTGTAACTGAACCGGAACACCCTGGCCCGAACCTTGCCGAACCTTTCCCGGGTGACGTAAATCTTGACGGCACACTGAATGCGGCAGACTTTACTGCCATGGTAAATCTGCTGCTTGACAAAGGCGCGGTATCAACACACCCAGTTTGCTGTGACCTGAATCATGACAGCAAACTGAATATTGCTGACCTTATACTTCTCAAAGAAAAGCTTTTAAAATAATACATTGATCCCTGATTTATAAAACTGAAATAACGGGTTACGCAGCTTCGCTACGTAACCCGTTACTTATCATTTCGTCAATATTACATTTACAGAACAAGGCTCCCTTATCATGCGATAAAGGAGCCTTGTCTTTTCAGAGTATATTTTTCACAAGTTCCGGAGGAATGTTGTCTGCAAGCTGTTTTTCTTCACTCGTTTTTTTGCGTATACGGTCCATGTTGTTGTAGAACAGTGCATCGCTTACTATTTTATCTACTGTTCTGACATTTTCGATTATCGATTCATAACGTTCTTTATTATCATCAATAATCACATTTTTACTGTCAGTTCCATTGTTATCTATAAGATCTTTAGTATACTTTTCAATTGCCTCCACAGGTCCGGAAATATTCGTTATCAGATAATCCGTGATATTCTTCTGAAAATCCTCAAAACGGTATCTCGCCTTGTTGCGGACATTTTTCCGCCAGCATATCAAAAGCATAATAATGGTACTCAGTACGAAACCGATAAGTGACATTACTGTTATCTGAAATATTTCTGCAGTGGAATACCATTGTGAAAACACTTTTGTGTACAGATAATATTTTTCTCCGTCAATATAGACATCGTAACGCTCGGGTTCTCCGTCGCTGTAATATCCACGGTAATTTAAATGCGGATCCATAACCATCTCAATAAATTTATCAGGAACACCTGTAAAGTCAGCGTAAAACCTTTTATACTTGTCTTCAGTGCTTTTTTTCAGAAGTTCGTATCCGCCTTCATTAAGTGTAATGTTTATTTCCCGTTCCGCAATAATTATATCATCATTCTCAACGACTTCAATTCCGGATCTGTCTTTTTTATTAATCTGCCTGCAAAGCTGCATTTTACCTGTATGAGGAACAAACTTCCATTTGTCGTCATCAACATAGATACTATCAAGTTCGAAGTTTATATAATGATCAGCTTCACTTTTGTAATACATAGACACCAGATCAGAACAGTCTCTAAGCATAGCGGCCACTTCCGGTATATCAGTATTATTCCAGCAGTAATACTCTCTGCCGCCAAACTTTGGATATCCCCCGATTGTAGTTTTCATGCCCACTGCATTCGACGCTTTCACATCACCGTTTGAATCAGTTAAAACTACAGGACTGTAAAAACGCGGAAACAACCATTTGCTGAATGAATCTACATTTAAAATTTCATATGCACCTGCATTATTGAAATAAAACGACAATTGTTCAGGCGTTCTTTTCCATTCAGTGATCTGAGCCTGAAGATAATGAACTGTATAAAGTTTCCTCTCGTTACATTGCTCTTTAATGTTTTTATAATAAATATAGTCTGATACAGTCGCAAATAACATAGTTATAACCATGACCAATACAAATCCGAAAAGCAGCATACTCTTAAATGTAAGGCGTTTTTTCTTTTTAAATTTTCCCAAAGCACTCACCTCATTAAAAAATAATCTCCGAAACAAATTCCTTATCGGTACATGTTATCTTAAATTTGAAACCGTTTAACCTGGCCGCACTTTCCACGATAGACAAACCCAGTCCGGTTCCTCTGGTGTTGCTGCGTGATTTATCACCGCGTACAAACGGCCGTTTCAGATCCTTTGTACTTACCTTTTTCGTAACTGTATTTGTAATAACGAGTTTCTTCGTACTTATTTCTGCTTTTAATGTACCGTTTTCAGGTGTGTATTTTACTGCGTTAGAAACCAGATTTTCAAGCAATGTATCCACACTTTCTTTCTTTGCTGTTATTTCGGCTTCTCCAGCCATACTCACTTCAACATTCCGCTCGCTGAACAAGAGCGCATATTTATCCAATAACGTTTTTAAAGTTTCCTCTATTTTTATCTTTTCTTTGTTAAGCTTTCCACTATCGTTTTCCATACTGTTAAGAACTGCTGCACGTTCAATAAGCTTTTTTGTAAATTCGATATTTCCCATTATCGAATCCAGATATTTCGTTTTCTTATCTTCATCAAGATCAGTTTCCATAATGTTTTCTGCATAACCCGATATCGCCATAAGCGGCGTTTTTATATCGTGTGCAAGATGATCAGTCAGTTTTCTCCTGTAATCCTCAAAATAATATTCGGATTTGTTAAGGACATATCGGCGCCAGACCAGCAGCCCGATTATCAGAACAGAGGCTATGTAAAAAAGTATAACCGATCTCATCCTGAACCGAACAAACTGAGGATCATTAACATCAATAACAGAACTTACATAATAAATATACTGTTCACCTTCATATTTTACTACTCCAACACTTTGATAACTGATCTCACCACTTTCATTTATAGATGGTTGAATCGTCATTATATTTCTTTTGAATTTCTTTACAGTATTATCAAGTACGGAAGGTTCTGTGCCGTATATTTCAGGAAGACTAATGTGAGGATAGAACTGATTTTCTGAAACACTTATCAGTTCGTAGTTACCTGTATCAGGAAGATCTATGTGAATAGACCTTTCGCCCTTGACAACACTTTTATAATAATCACCGTGGTCATAATAATAAAGGGTGATCTTTCCCTCATGCGGAATAATAACTCTTCTTTCTCTGTCGCAGTAAAAACTGCTTAAAGTTATCACTTTGGATGCATTTTTCCCTAAAACACACGATGAATCGTAAAGTTCATTATAATCTTTATACATCTGAGCTATTTCCGGTATATCTTTCATTTCTACCGGACAGCAATAGTGTCCGTTGTCATCGCTCTTGCGTTCAAACTCAAGTTCAGCTACGAAAACCTGCTCATTAGACACCAGAAATTTTCCATAACTTTCCTCATCAGAAAGCGATAATTTTTCATCTAAAACTGTAACAGCAACATTATATCCTTCCGAATTATACGGACAAAGAAATACTTCATCTGTACCTCCGAAATAATAGTTTTTCAACCCCTCAAATCTTACCCTGTTGTTAAAATCAGTACTTCTCGCAATTTCCGCATTCAGAAAAGCGAGCTTGTCAGTTCCTTCCGGCAATTCTGATTCAGCTTTATTAAATATTGTATTTATTTCAATATAATTTCTTTCTGCCCCCTGGCTAATCTGCGATCCGACCGAATAATTCACGTAAAACTTAAAGCATTTATAAAATACTAATGTAAATAGAAACGAAAGAATAAGTCCGGTAATGATCATCACCGGAAGACATACCCGCTTTCTTCCTTTAAACATTTTCGCCTTTATTTTTTTTGGTTTCTTCATTTCCTCTCACCGCCTATCTGTCTGAAAGTTTGTATCCGCGCCCTATGACAGTGTGTATCTGACTGCCGGCACTGCCGAGGGCCTTTCTTAACTTCTTTATGTGATTGTCGATCACGCGGTCAACACAGAATGAATCTTCGTCCCAGATTTTATCAAGCAGTGTCTCACGGTCAACGACCCAGTCCCTGTGTTCGATAAGATAACGGAGTATGGCAAAGCTTTTCGGCGGAAGATCCACCTCCCTGCCCGCAACCGTACATACAAGCTTTTTCGTATCGATACAGATATCTCCGCAGACGATCTGACCTTCCGTATTTCCGGCGCGTTTAAGTATAGCCTGACACTTGGCATACAGAGCTGACAGCATGAAAGGCTTTACTATATAGTCATCGCATCCGAGGCTGTAGCCGGAAAGAACGTCATCTTCGCGTCCTTTCGCCGTGATAAAGATAAGCGGTATATCACTTGTCTTCCTTATGCTCCTGCAGATCTCATATCCGTCCGCACCCGGAAGCATAATATCAAGAAGAACGACTGAATAACCCTCCAGTCCGTCTGCAACAGTCCGAAGCGCCTTCTTTCCGTCATTTACTATTGTTATTTCCGCACCTTTTGAAGTAAAATAGTTTTCGATCACTTCACATATTTCGATATCATCTTCTATAAGAAGTACGTTCATGAGGTATCATCTCCCTTTCACTATAAACATTATATCATGACAGTGTAACGTTTGTATATCCATAATAAAAAAACTGATGGCAGAATATCCGGTAAAGGATACTCTGCCATCAGCGGGAGGAATTTTGTGTGTCAAGTGTATATTTATGAAAGAGATGGAAATATCATTTTAAGAAAACGAAATATTAATTTTTCGTTCACTGTTGCTGCGGTCAAACCGCATAATTTTCATATCATCAGAACGGAAAATCAAATCCGAAATCTGAGAACGGGAACGGGAATCCGCCGTTCTGTGAACCGCCGCCGTATGGATACTGACCGCCGTTTCCGCCGTTTTCTCCGTTTCCGTATCCGAACTGTGAAGGATCAGGTGTTTCTTCATTCTGACCTTCATCCTGCTGTACGTCTTCCGGATTCTGGCTGTCCTGCTGATTTTCATTCGAATTTTCTTCTGAAGATTCTTCTGTTTCAATTACAGCTTCTTCAAGAACAACATTTATATCGACATACTTGTTTTCTCTGATAACTGTGATCTTAAGAGTGTCTCCGGCCTTGAACTGATTCTTGACCTGATTGAGTTCTGAAATGCTGCCTACCTGCTTGCCGTCAGCACCTACGATAACGTCACCAACCTGAAGACCAGCCTTCTCAGCTGCTCCGTTTTCATTCATACCAAGGATCTTAACACCTGAAAGTGAAGAATTCTGTGTTGAAGTAACGTTCTGACAAGTGATACCAAGCTGTGGTCTGCCAGTTACATAACCGTTGTTCATAAGGTCATCAACGATCGCGCGTGCTTCATTTATCGGAATAGCGAATCCAAGACCTTCAATGGTAGCTGATTCTGATGAGCTGTAATTATTTGAAAGCTTCATTGAGTTGATACCGATAACCTGACCCTTGTCGTTTACGAGCGGACCGCCTGAGTTACCGTTGTTGATGGCAGCATCTGTCTGGATAAGGTGCATTACGCTGTCATCCATTGCTATTTCACGGTTAAGTCCTGAAATATATCCTACTGTAAGTGTACCGAAAAGATCGAAACCAAGCGGATTGCCGATCGCAAGAGCTGTATCGCCGACGCTTAATGCTGAGCTGTCACCGAATTCAGCAGGTGTAAGATCCTTTGCATCCTTTGCTTTGAGAACTGCAATATCTGTCTGAGTGTCGTAACCGATTATATCAGCTTCGAGCTCAGTTTTGTCACTTAAAAGAACGGTTACCTTGCTTGCCTTGCCGCCGTACTTAGCTTCGTATATTACGTGAGCATTTGTTATAATGTAACCGTCAGCTGACATTATTATACCTGTACCGGTACCCGAAACTTCACCTGACTGCGAACCACTCTGGCTGTTTCCGAAAAATCCGCCGTATGAATTCTGCTGAGTATAAGTGAAGGTTGAAGTTACACCTACTACTGAAGGAAGTACCTTTTCATAAACCTCCTGTGTTGTAAGGGATCCTTCGCTCTTGGAAAGCTGAAGAAGACTTTCAACTTCGTAGTCGCCGACGGTGCTGTCGGCTGAAGCAGATTCCTCAGCCTGGGAAGTTTCCTTTGAAACACTCAGGTTTTCATCTTTACTGTTATTATAGTACTGATAACCCTTTACTGAACCGAATGATATTGCACCCATAAGGCAAAGGACACCGATACCTTTTATTACTTTCTTAAAACCGCCTTTTTTCTTCTCGTTTGTTTCCGGAACCGGAACGTACTCTGTTTCTTTTGTATTAGTTGTAGAATCGTATTTGTTTTCAAACATAATGATCTGCTCCTTTTCATTTTCAGGACTTTGCTGTCCTCTGATTTTTTATCTGTTTTCATTCCCGGGATCTGTGACGATGAGCCGTCATTCAGATCATTCGGGATCGCATCTGCTTTGTTTATGTGTTTTGTTTTTTGCTATAATTATATTTTACTCTTTTATGTGATAATTTTATGTGCAGTTGCGGAAAAGGAAGTTATATCAATATAGGGTGAATGTGAAGAATAACGGTGGACTTTTTTCACATTATACTTTTTTTAATCACAAATCCCAAGATAGTAAAAATGACGTAAGTCTATATTACCATAGCATAGTCGGGTAATTTTTTTACGATTATCTGCACTTTCTTTACTACTTAAATATACTATTTTAACTTAAATGATATTTCATACCGATTTTAAGATTATTCCCTGATAATAAGCTGTTAAAAGAGATGTGTTAATTGTTGATCGAAAATATGCCAAAAGCAGAAAAAATCTGTGTTATTAGTGTGGCGGTTTGTGCAAAATTAATATCAAAAACTGGGCCGTTTTACCACTTAATATATTTGTACTTTACGTTTTCGTCACTTTGTATATCATATATTGCGAACAGCCTGCTTTTTCTATCAATCTTGACATAGTTTTTTCAAAGTTGTATACTATGAACTAAAGAAAGAGGTGGTAAAATGAAACACACAAAAAAAGTTTTAAGTGGTTTCATCGCATTATCAATGGCACTGCCGATCGCAGCGCCGGCTGAAATGATCAGCTTATCGGACGTCCTTACAGTTAAGGCAGCTGATCAGCAGAAAACTGGTAAG
>CADAPI010000110.1 GCA_902789705.1 uncultured Ruminococcus sp. | reverse complement strand
AACCGAAGCAGCATACACAATGAGAAAAATACTTATAGCCGAGGACGACGCTCAGATCAACCGCCTTGTGTGTGATTATCTTTCGTCGGAAGGGTTTGATACCATTTCTGCACTGAACGGTCTTGATGCAGTGCGTCTGGTGCGTGAAAATACGGACATATCGCTTGTGATACTTGATCTTATGCTTCCTTTTCAGAGCGGGGACATGGTTCTTAAAAAGATAAGGGAGTTTTCTTCCGTCCCCGTGATCATTCTTTCTGCGAAGAGCGAAACGAGCACAAAGATAGATCTCATTAAAATGGGTGCGGACGATTATCTTACCAAGCCTTTTGATCTCGACGAGCTCCTTGTCCGTACGGAAGCAGTGCTCAGACGTTCCGGCGGCGGTGACAATGCAGATACCGAAGAACAGATCTTAAGTTTTAAAAATCTGACGCTGGATCTGAACTCCGGAACAGCAAAGGTCTGCGGCAGAGAACTTACCCTTACAGTCAAGGAATTTGCCATACTCGCACTTATGCTGAAGAATCCGGCGAAGATCTGGTCTAAGGCCAATCTTTTTGAAAGTGTCTGGGGTGAGTCGTATCTCAGTGACGATAACACGGTAAAGGTACACATGAGTAACATCCGTTCCAAGATCAAAAAACACGATCCGGATAATGAATACATAGAAACTGTCTGGGGAATGGGTTACAGGCTGTTAAGCTGATTTATTAATAAATCAGCTTGGGGCCCGGGGCGAAGCCCCGCAACCCCACCTCCGGAAATCCGGCGAAGCCGGATTTCCGGTTTAATTTAACCTTTTCTTAACCATTCATTTAACGTTTTCTTTACCTTTTTCGTTTAGAATAAGATACAGAAAGAGAAAGGATGGTGGCTATGACAAACAGTGTTATAACTATAAAGGGACTTTCAAAGTCCTACGGAAAAGCAAAGGTCCTTAAGAATTTTGACTTAAGCGTTGAGAAAGGTCATATCTGCGGACTTATAGGACCTAACGGTGCCGGCAAGACGACAATAATGAAATGCCTTGCCGGTATCATTTTACCGGATTCCGGTGAAATGGAGTTCTTCGGAAGTGCAGAAGATATACAGAAAAACCGCGCCAGAATGAGCTTCATGATCGAACAGCCTGTCATTTCAGTTTCAATGACGGCAAGGGATAATCTTGAGTACATCAGAATTCTCAGAGGCTATCCCGATGAAAAGCGTATCGATGAGATACTTGACATTGTCGGACTCGCTGATACCGGAAAGAAATATGCCGGAAAGTTTTCACTCGGAATGAAACAGCGCCTCGGAATAGGAATGGCGCTTCTTCCGAAACCTGAGATAATGGTGCTTGACGAACCGGTAAACGGTCTTGATCCGGAGGGCATCGTCGAGATAAGAAACCTTATCAGAAGAATGCAGGAGGAGTGGGGTGTGACCGTGCTCATTTCCAGCCATCTTCTGGCGGAACTGAGTGAGATCTGTACCGATTTCTCCATAATAAGCGGAGGCAGTCTTGTTGAAAACCTCAGCCGTGAGGAACTTCTCCTTAAGTGCCGGAACCACATTGCCCTCAGAACAAATGATATAAACAGAACGGCAGCAGTACTTGAGGAAAAGCTTTCACTTCACGACTACAAGGTTATCCACGGGGACGAGATACACATTTTTGAAAGGCTTGATGAGCCGGAACGCATTTCAAAAACAGTTACTGATTCGGGTCTGATAATTACCAGATTCAATGAGGAAGGTCAGAATCTTGAGGACTACTATCTTGAAAAGGTAGGTGAGTGCCATGATTAGACTTATGAAAGCTGAATGGTTCAGAATAAAACATACCGGTTCACAGTGCTTTCTGCTGGTGTCGATCCTTATCCTTATCGCAGCCATGGCACTTTGGGTAAACGATGATTTTGCAGTTTCCGCCGAAAGATTCATCGAAGCTGCACTGACTGCCGGTTCAGGAGCCGCAGTGGCAGTGACCACCGTTATCATCTGCGCTTTTCATCTGAGACTCGGATACCACGAACTGGCCGGCGGATATTCACCTCATGAAATAGTTCTGAGCAAGCTGATCCTCGGAGGTATTATCTTTAACGTATTTTACAGCATTCCCGTACTTGCTGTGGTTGCAGTCCTGGATTCAGTTCCTGCCGGTACACTGTTTCTTCTCTGGCTCTGCAATATGAAGATATATATTTTCGTAATGTGCATGGGGCTGACGTTCAAACATGCTGCGGTGAGCGTTTTCTCACTTATGGCGCTTGGCTGCGAAACTATGCCGTTTGTTTTATTCGGATATGTAACAGGTGCAGATGTTACACCGGCAGTTTCCATGCTTGTTTCAGTTCAGTACTACGCTCTGGGCGGAGAAGCGTTAGGCGATCGGATGGTCAAATCTGTATCGGAAGAATACATTGCCTTAAAAATAATTATAAGTTTCATTCTGCTTGCCGCATTTATGTATCTGCTTGCATATGTTTCGACAAAGAAAAGATGGCTTACTGAACAGTCGTACAAATGACCGTGAACGCAGAACGGAATAAATGAAGCTCGGACTGATTCAATAACTCTGCAGGGTACGGGAAAATTACGCTAATATTTTAAGGAGGTACACGCTATGGATATTATTTTCGTTTCCGTTATCGTGTGCCTCTTTTTATTCCTTGTCTGGCTTCTTTTCAAATATTTTCAGCTTAAACGCAATATAAGAAATTTTTCGTCAGAACTTGAAAAGCTAAAGGACTCTGATTACCGTCAGCCTGTCAAGGTCACGGACTTTGACAGAGACCTTGTAAAGCTTGCAGTACTTGTAAATGATCATGTCGATATCCAGCGTGAACTCGGGGCAGGGTACCGTGAAAAGGAAAAGAGACTCGGAACGGTCATTTCAGGTATATCCCATGATTTTCGCACACCACTTACATCGTCGCTAGGCTATCTTCAGATGATCGAAAAAAGCGGGGAGCTTACGGGAAATAACAGGGAATACCTTGCGACGGCGATTCAGAAAAACAGATATCTTAAAGAGCTTTCCGATGACTTTTTTGAGTTTGCCAAAAGTGAAAACCGGTCAGGTGAACTTACTGCAGAAACAGTGAATTTAAGTAATCTTATCACGGAAACAATTCTCGAACAGCATGAATGGATCGAAAGACGCAGAATAGAAACCGTGTTTGAAGTCGAAGAGGGAATAGTAATAAATACTGATCCGCATCTGCTTGAAAGAATACTTGAAAACCTTATGTCCAACTCCCGGAAATACGCTGACGGAAGCTTCGGGGTTTCGCTGAAAAACGCAGATGATAATGTAACCTTAAAAGTTTTCAACGGCCTCTCCGAAGGAGCTTTGGTCGATACAGAGCGGGTGTTTGAACCTTTTTACCGTATGGACGCAAGGACATCGGAAGGTTCAGGACTTGGCCTTTACGTGGTAAAGCTTCTGTGTGAACGTCTCGGCTGGACAGTAAGTGCGGAAATAACCAAACAGAATATTTTCAGCGTAAAAATTACAGTAAACGATCTGCAAAACTGATGGATCAAAACAAAGAATGTTAAGGGAACACTGATTAAACCGGACATCCGGCTTCGCCGGATGTCCGGAAGTGGGATTTGCGGGGCTTCGCCCCGGACCCCCGCGCTGATTTATGAATAAATCAGCGTTTCCTTAAGAAAATACAGAAAAATCAGCCTGACCTGCATAAGTGAATACGCAGGTCAGGCTGATCCTGTATTTATTACATTAAAGATCCTTAAAAAATAAAGAACATAACAAAAAAGAGCACTTCAAAAGAAGTGCTCTCTGGTGCGCCTGGAGGGGCTCGAACCCCCGACCTACTGGTTCGTAGCCAGTCACTCTATCCAGCTGAGCTACAGACGCATGTGGGATTTGATTAATTCAAATCAAGTGAGGTATTGGGGATTCGAACCCCAGACCCTTTGATTAAAAGTCAAATGCTCTGCCAACTGAGCTAATACCTCATCGTGTTAAGGACGTTTCGTATCGCCCGTGACAACGATATTTATTATATCACTCTTCATATGCTTTGTCAACACCTTTTCCGAAATATTTCTTTTTTGATGCAATGTTTATGAAAAAATATCAACAACATGTTCAAAACTGTGTTGAATGATAGAGATGAGTCTTTTTTATTATCAGAACAGCGTTTTGGAAAAGACAGAAAAATCTGCCGCTTTCAGCTTGTGTGAGGACTTGAAAAAACACCGGTTTTAATGTATAATTATAATGAATGTATTAAGAATAATCTGCGTAACTGCAGATGACATAACAAAGGGGTGCGTGTCTATGCCAAACACAAATTTGCCGGAAAATAAATTTACAGTCACACTTCAGAAAATAATCGATGAACTCAAACTTGAAACAATATATCTTCCGAGACCGGCTGAAGAGGTCCTTATCTCCGAAAACGAAGTAAACAGACCTGGTCTTCAGCTCATGAATTTCTACGAATACTTCAATCCTGAACGTATCCAGATCCTTGGTAAAACTGAGTTTGCCTATCTTTCAACAATAGGCGAGAAGAACCGTACCGAGATCATTCACACTCTGTTCAAGACCAAAATACCGGCGCTTGTCATTACACGTGACCTTGACTTAAGTTCCTTCCCGGAACTCGTAACACTTGCGCAACAGGAACAGATACCGGTGCTCAAATCCAAGGACAGCACATCAAGCTTCATGGCTGCTCTCATCGCTTTCCTCAACCTCAATCTTGCACCGAGAATCACAAGACATGGTGTTCTTATAGAGATTTACGGCGAAGGTGTTCTCATTCTCGGCGAAAGCGGTGTTGGTAAGAGTGAAACTGCCATCGAACTTGTAAAGCGCGGACACAGACTTGTAGCCGATGATTCAGTTGAGATCAGAAAGGTTTCCAACATCAGTCTTGTCGGAACTTCTCCTGACAACATCCGTCACTTCCTTGAACTCCGAGGAATAGGCATCATTAATGCACGAACACTTTTCGGTGTGGGCGCTGTCAAGGTGTCTGAAAAGATCGACCTAATTGTTGAACTTGAGATCTGGAATCCTGAAAAGCTTTACGACCGTCTCGGTATCGACAACGAGTATATTTCCATTCTCGGCGTTAATATTCCGGCGGTTACGATCCCTGTTAAGCCTGGCCGTAACCTTGCGGTAATTCTCGAGGTCGCTGCCATGAATGCAAGACAGAAGAAGATGGGCTACAATGCTACCCACGAGCTTCTTGAAAGACTCGGAATGGAACAGGAAGGCACAGACATAGTAAGAGAACTGGAGTGAAATAAATGTCATATTTAAACGGGCTGATCTCATTATGTGACAGCTTCGGATGCAGATATAAGAAAGATGAATCCCTGAAGGAACATACAACATTTAAAATAGGCGGAAAATGCAGCATTGCCGTATTTGTAAACGGTGAGGAATCACTTTCTGCAACAGTTGCCTATTGTCGTGAAAACAAAGTAAAATTTGCAGTTCTCGGCAACGGAAGCAACATCATAGCCGAAGATAAATTTTTTGACGGCGTGGTTATAATTATCGGAAATGACTTTTCAAAGATAAACTACATAAAGGACGGCGTTATCGAATGTGAAGCAGGTCTCATGCTCACACGCCTTTGTGTAACTGCAAGAAATGAAGGATATACAGGCCTTGAATTTGCCTACGGTATACCTGGTACAGTCGGCGGCGCACTTTATATGAATGCAGGTGCATACGGCGGTCAGATGTCCGATGTGGTTGTTTCGTGCGATTATCTTGACACTGACGGTGAGATAAGAACGATCTCATCTGAGTGCATGGATCTTTCATACCGCCACAGCGCGTTTATGGGTTCCGGCAGAATAATCCTCAGGGTAAGGGTAAAACTGAACAAGGGCTCCGTTAATGAAATAGAACAGAAGATGGAAGAACTTATTACAAAGCGCCGTGATAAACAGCCGCTTAATTTCCCGAGTGCCGGAAGCACATTCAAGAGACCGAAGGACAATGTTTTTGCAGCTGCCCTTATCGAGCAGTGCGGACTTAAAGGATTCTCCGTCGGAGATGCACAGGTCAGTGAAAAGCACAGCGGATTTGTTATCAATAAGGGCAATGCGACTTATGAAGATCTTATGAGCCTTGTTGAACATGTACGTGAAAAAGTTAAGACAGATACAGGCTACGAACTTGAACTTGAGCCTGAGATACTCAAATAGGAGGCATATTCTTAAATGCAGTTTGTGATAGTTACAGGGCTTTCCGGATCGGGAAAATCCTGTGCGATGAATGTTCTCGAGGACATCGGTTTCTATTGTATCGATAATCTGCCTCCGCAGCTTATTTCAAAATTTGTTGAGATCTGCCGCGACGGTAATATGAGCAAGGTCGCTCTTGCCGTGGACATCCGTTCCGGTGAAATGTTTTCAAAGGAAGTTATCCGTTCCATCGAAGAGATGAAGGAAGAACATTTCGATGTTAAGGTGCTTTATCTCGAATCGAGCAATGACGTTATCATCAAGCGCTACAAGGAAACGAGAAGAAAGCATCCGCTTGGAAGCGATTTTGACGGAAGCCTTGAAAAAGCCGTGGCATATGAGCGCACCAAACTTGACTGTCTGCGTGAGGTTGCCGATTATTACATCGACACTTCCTATCTCAAAAGCTCGCAGCTCAAGGAATCCATCGTAAATCTTTTCCTTAAAAAATCAAGTGACTCCATACTCGTCAAGGTCATGTCATTCGGTTTCAAGTATGGTTCATCAGCGGAAGCTGATCTTGTCTTTGACGTGCGCTGCCTGCCGAATCCGTTCTACGTTCCGGAACTCAAACATCTTACCGGACGCGACGAGGAGGTAAGGGACTATGTGATGGGCTTTGAACAGTCGAAGGAACTTCTGCGGAAACTTGAAGATCTTATCGGATTTCTCGTGCCGATGTACATCAGGGAAGGCAAGAGCCAGCTTGTAATCGCTTTCGGATGCACCGGCGGCAAGCACCGTTCGGTAACTTTCACCGAGCTGACAGCAGCCTATCTCGAAAGTCTCGGATATGACGTCGTAAAGACTCACAGGGACATAAGTAAATCATAGGACAAAGGAGGGCATTGCTTTGTCATTCTCAAACGAAGTAAAGTCGGAGATCATCTCCGCTGTTACAGACAAGGATAAAAAATTCGCCTGCCTTTACGGACTTATACTTTTCTGCAACCGCATCACACACGACGAAATTTGTTTTCAGTCAGAAAACCGTCAGGTTGCAGAGATGTTTTCGTCACTGGTTTCAGAGATATTTAAAAATTCAGTTAAAATGAACGAGGATGTGATCGAACGTAAAAAGGGCACATCCTTGTATTCTTTTAACATTACAGGAGACGAAAATGTTAAAACCGTTATCGACAGATTCAGGATCGACCCCGATGACCGTGAGATCGATCTGAAAAACATAGACAACAACAGCATAGCCAATTTTCTTGCCGGTGTGTTCCTCAGCTGCGGAAGCGTGAACAATCCTGAAAGCGGTTATCATCTTGAATTCGTTATAAACAGCTGCAGGCTCTGCGACGATCTTAACAGAATACTCGGCTCATTCGATCTGAAGGCGAAGACCGTTACCCGCAAGAACAACAATATTCTCTACATTAAGGAAAGCGAGAACATTGAAGAAATACTCACTTTTATGGGTGCCCAGAATTCCACTCTGGAGATCATGAATATAAAAATACTGAAGGACATGCGCAACAGGGTGAACCGTGTGCGTAACTGTGACATGGCGAATCTTAATAAAACCAGCGCAGCCTCAGTAAGCCAGCTTCAGGATATCAGACTTATCGAGAGCAATTTAGGCCTTGAAAATCTTCCGGACACGCTTCGCGAAATAGCGGAGGCCAGACTTGAAAATCCGGAATTCAGCCTCAACGATCTCGGAGAGATACTTGATCCCCCTATCGGAAGATCAGGAGTGAACCATCGTCTTAAACGCATCAAGCAGATAGCCAATCAGATAAGGAAAGAGAACAATGAGTAATTTCGTTCATCTTCATCTTCACAGCATGTACAGCCTTCTTGACGGTGCCTGCAGACTTAAGGAAACAGTAAGTCGTGCAGCAGAACTCGGTCAGAAGGCCGTTGCTGTTACGGACCACGGTGTCATGTACGGCGCAGTGGATTTTTACAATGAAGCTAAAAAAGCCGGAATAAAACCAATAATCGGCTGTGAAGTGTACGTGGCACCGAGAACAAGGTTTGACAAAGTCCATAATATTGATTCAAAGCCATATCATCTTGTGCTTCTCTGTGAAAACAATACCGGTTATCATAACCTTATAAAGCTTGTTTCCGAAAGTTTTATCACCGGTTTCTATAACAAGCCGAGAGTTGACACTGACCTTCTTGAAAAATATCATGAGGGTCTTATTTGTCTGTCTGCGTGTCTTGCAGGCGAAGTAGCTTCGGAACTCACCTCCGGAAA
>CADAPI010000109.1 GCA_902789705.1 uncultured Ruminococcus sp. | reverse complement strand
ATATACGAAAAAACTGCGTGACCATAACGGCCGCGCAGTTTCTTTTTTGTCTTTTCGCAGAAATACCGGAAAATCCGGATGTTCTGTTTCAGTATTAAATGATTTTCAGTAACTCATCAAGTATCCTGTCAGCTGCAGTGAGCTTGTACATAAGACGTGACGGGGCAGGGGAAAGTTCAGTGCAGAAAGATTTCGTTTCACCTTTGAAATATATCGCAAAGTAAAGTTTTCCGGGAACCGAGCTCTCAGGATTGGCGGGGTCGATATTACCCATAGTGCCTGTAACACCTATCCCGATATCCGCAGTGTATGTTTTAGCACAGGCTTCAGCCATTGCCGCAGCAGTTTCCTTGGAGTATACCGAGTAGTGTTCTATCGTTTCAGCCGGTACGCCCTGCATTATCTTGGCTTCGTTGCAGTAAGTAACAAAAGCACCTTTAAGCACTGAAGAAGAACCTTCGGTGTCGGTAATAAGCGAAGCAATCTGTCCTCCTGTGGCGCTTTCCATTGTTGTTATTGTAAGCTTTTTTTCGATGAGTTTCTTAGTAAGCAAACGGTAACGTTCTCTTATTTCATTTTCTGTTGTCATAGTTCGTCCTCATTATAAAACAGGCAGACGATCCTTCGTGGGATGTCTGCCTGTGAATTATTACTCAGGAAATTCTGATTTATTTACAAATCAGAGCGGGGGACCCGGGCGAAGCCCTGAATTCTCCATTCCCGTAAACAGCTTTATCAGAACTTGTCTATCTTCTTTGAAACGAACTGTCTGATAGTAGCGAGGTCTGTAAGACTAACATTGCCGTCCTTGTCAACGTCAGCGTTGATCTTTGACTGACCTTTAAGTTCCTTGTGATCAACAAGTGCGAGAGCAAGTGTTGAAAGGTCTGTTATATCGATCTTGCCGTCGCAGTCAACGTCACCGAGAACAGCACTCTCTGTTGGCTTGTTATCGCCGCCCGGTGTTGATGTAGGTGTCTGATCAGGAGTCTTTGTCGGATCAGGTGTTTTTGTAGGATCCGGAGTCTTGGTCTGATCAGGAGTCTTAGTAGGGTCTGGTGTCTTTGTAGGGTCTGGTGTCTTTGTAGGGTCTGGTGTCTTTGTAGGGTCTGGTGTCTTTGTAGGATCCGGCTTGTTTGTTGGCTTTACTGTCGGATCAGCAGAAGGCTTTGTGCCGTCCGGTTCTTCGCCCCATACAAGAACGCCGTCTACATAAGCACAGATGTGTTCGTTGAGTGAATCATTGCTCTTAAGGCTTGTTGCCTTTTCAACGCCTTCATATGACCAGTCGTTTGAAGTATCCCAGCAGCCTGCTGTAGACTTGCCGTCAACTGCATCAGGGATGGAAACTCTGAACTGAACTTCGTCTCTGTGTTCGCTCTGACCTGTCGGCATGATAGCGCTTCCGTCTTCAAACTTTATTTCAGCGTAGTAGATGTTATCCTTGTACTGAACAGGACCGTTTGCGATGGCATAACCAGGTTCGCCCTGTGAGTACTGCTGTGACTTTGTTTCTACCTTGATGTCGTCAACTGAAAGGCCGCCGTCAAGTACTTCGCTTATGTCGAAGTAGTAACGGAATGCAACGTCCTTGGCTGTTCTTGCCGGCCATGCAGTGTGGTTCATTGTCCATGTCTTGAGTTCTGTGTAGCTTGTGCCAGGTGTGCCGTTTACTACTGCAGCAACTTCCCATTCAGCCCACTTCGGAGTTTCCTTTTCAGGGAAGTCAGCTAGCTTTGTTCCGCCGTAGTCTTCGATAAGTGCACAGAGTTCAGCAGTAAATCCTGCGTTGTAGTCGATGGCAACCTCACTGTTCTCGTATGAATTTACCTGGTCTTTGTAAGAACCGTCGCTGCTCGGACCGCCTACGAGAGCACCGTAGAGAGTGTGGGCATATTCTGTCTGCCATGTTTCACCGTTAGCTTCAGCAGCCTTAGGTGTTGTACCGAGTTCGTTCCAGTGGTCATCATGGATACCGCTGGCTGCTCTGTGGTGCGGTGCCTTCGGGTTGTTTTCGCCCATACCGAGAACGTAGGACATCTTGTTTGCATTATCGCCGAAGCAGTAGTCCATTGTTGACTTAGCGAATTCGTTGTATTTCTTGCTTAAGTCAGCATCATCCTTGAAAATAGTGTCGCTTGCGAGTGATGCAAGGAATGCTGTTGTTGTTGCGTGTCTGAGTGAACCCCACTGGAAGAGCCATGCAAGGCCGTCAGGTGTGTGGCTGATCTGTTTTCCGCCGTAACCTGTTGTCCAGTATTCGAGGTGCTTCTTAAACTGAGTCTTCCATTCATCTTCGCCTGTGTTCTGAGCGTAGAGGAGCATAGCACCCTGAGTTGTGTCATCCCAGCAGTGACCCCATGTGAACTTCATTTCTTCTGACTGCTGTTCCTTGTCGAGATTAGGGATATATGAAGATGCTTTTTCAAGATATTCCTTTTCGCCTGTAGCCTTGTAGAGCCAGTTAGCAGCGAAGAAGAGGTCATCGTAGAAAGATGACGGCTTGTAGTACGGATGTTCTTCCTTGTCATCGCCGATCGACTTTTCAGCGTCAGCTCTCTTGAAGAGATCCTTTGCATGCTTAAGATAGTTTTCGTCTCCGAATACCATGTAGCCGGATGCAAGAGCACATGCCATCTGAGCTTCGATACAGCTGTCCTGGCAGGTGTAAGCAGGACGAGGATCCTTGCCGCCCTTGAGGATGTACTTGTTCATGTAAACTTCAGGACTGCCCCACCATACGTGGTCGAATGAGCCTTCACCGATCATGTATACGATGCTGTCGCCCTTGTCTGATTCAACTATGTAGTCAAGGCCCCACTTGAGATTGTTCTTGTAGAGCTCGTCAAGACCAGCCTTTTTAACCGCGTCACCGTATTCAACGAGGCCCCATCCGAGAAGAGTAGCTGAGTAAGCGTTTGTGAGAACGAACTTAAGGTGGTCACCGGCATCGAACCAGCCGCCCGGAACAACGTCGTTTACCATGCTGTCGCCGCGCCATGAAACTTCATTCCATTCAGGAAGGACGCCGGCCTGCTGTACTTCGTAGAAGAACATGGACTTCTGAAGAGCTTCTGCGTAGTTGTAGCTGCCTGCGGCAGTTACTGTGTTTTCAACCTTTGCACCGCCGAAAACTGTCGCACCTGAAGCAGCAAGAACAAGAGCTGTTACAGATGAAACGATTCTTTTTGATAATGAATTCACTTGAAATTCTCCTTTCAAAATTAAAACACGGAAAACACCTGTCGTGTT
Source organism: uncultured Ruminococcus sp. (assembly GCA_902789705.1). Classification (GTDB taxonomy): domain Bacteria; phylum Bacillota; class Clostridia; order Oscillospirales; family Ruminococcaceae; genus HUN007. Next base: position 5,317 of record CADAPI010000109.1, on the reverse strand, counting down.
TTCTAAGAACCAACCAAAGCAGATGTAAAAAAATCTGCCCCATACACTCTTATTATATCAGTAATTTAATACAAATTCAACAGAAAAATCAAATATATTTTTTATAATGAGCCGGCGATAAAAAACAGACCCGTTTTGAATCGGGTCTGCATATCCGGAAACGCTGTTTCCGTATTTTATTCCTCGTCATCAAGATCATTTATTTTGTGATAAATGTCTTCCATGCGCATGTCAGTGCTGTTTATGGTGTCAGCAAGTGATCGCAGCTCCTCTGAAAGATCTGCCGGTACATTGTTTTTTGTCTTGTATCTCAGCTGGTGCTCAAGACTTGCCCAGAAGTCCATTGCGATGGTTCTTATCTGTATTTCAACAGGCACTACCTTTTTGCCGGTTGAAAGATAAACCGGAACCGTCACTATAAGATGAAGACTGCGGTATCCGCTCGGCTTCGGGTTCTGAATGTAGTCCTTCTGCTTGATTATTCTTATGTCATCGTGCATCGAAAGATAGTGCGCTATCTGGTAAATATCCTCGATGTAGTGGCAGATAACTCTTACCCCCGCAATGTCGTGCAGATTGCTCAGTATTGATTCCGCAGTGATGGGAATACCTTTTTTTATAAGCTTGTTCGCAATGCTTTCCGGCGACTTGAGTCTGCTCGAGATGTTGTGTATCGGGTTTCTTGAAAAATTCGACTGAAACTCACTGTCTATTATCTCAAGCTTTGTTTCAATCATGTGTATTGCCGAATCATAAAGATGATTGATCTGTATAAATCCGTAAAACTGTTCAATGAACTTCTCTATATTAATATTGTACGGATTTTCCTTGTTCAGAACTGAAAGATCAAATTCCATATTATCGGGCTCCTTTCTTCTCGTGTTTACTATAGTATACTAAATATTAAACCGAATAGCAAGGACAACGGCAGTTTTTTTATCAAAATTTCACAAAAAAATATGCTGAAATCCACGTAAACACGTAGTTCAGCATTGTTTGTACGAAGTTAATACGAATAACACCCTGTTTTTAAGATGAATTTCGATATCTTTTCTCAGTTTCTGAATGTCCGGATTGCCGTACATTTTTCGCGGCATTTTCAGCTCAGGCCAGCGTTAAAGTGACATAAACATCGGAATACATTCATTAGTGAACCAACTTGATGCAGGTTTCATGTAATCTTCAAATTTATTAAACAGATTTCTGCTGTAGAAAGATTCTGCTTTTGGTACAGCATATAGAACAATTTTATCTGCTGCACATTCATTTTCTGTAAACTCGTTAATATGAGCAATAACATCATATAAAAGCATATCGCTCAGACTGCATGTATCAGGTTCATTGTAATATGGAATATGCTGATATTTTTCATCTACAGCAAACATCTTAATTTCAACTGCAGGATACATTGAAAATAAATTTCCGTCATTCGTGTTTATAACAAGTCCGGAACAGCAGAGTGAATAATAGCAGATCACAGCATTGTCATCATTGTTTTTGATAATAAATGTCGTGGCTTGTGTATCATCATATGATTATTCTTTAAGGTATTTGTTCATGACTTCATTGCCACAGTCAAAGCCAAGCGTTAATTCCTTAAGGTCTTCCGTCATTCGTATACGTTCGCTTAAATTGATGTTTTCACCGTAAATCATTTTGTTTTCCCTGAGTTTTTAAATCTTTCTCTTTGAAGTCTTAACTGTTCAGAACGTTTTTTTATAAGTAATTTAACTTGAGGATCAGCTTTAAGATTCATGAATTCTTCTGCTTTTTCCGGTGCAATTACAATTGCCTGATTCACAGGTTTGGCAAGTACTACAAACATAAAATCACTCCTTTGCCTTCGCAAATTCTATATATTTCGGCTCTTCAGCTTTCTGTTCCTCAGAAAGCTGTTTGTATTTTTTAATCAAGCGCGTTTTCGTCTGTTCCTGTTCCAGTGGGATATACCACTGGAGTGTTGAAATATTCAGAAATCTGTATTACAATATATTTGTAAACCAAAAACGTTTATTCTTAAATACATTATACCACAAAAACAAGGCAATTTCAATATTGATTATATCACGGTATGTACTGATCATCAGGAATGGCGTGATATTATCGGAACAGAAGACAGGCAGACTTATACCATCAGCACATTGTCATTATCGGCAGTGTGCTGTTTCTTTTCCAAAAGGAATACAAGTATAATAAAGTCTTGAGTAGCAGATTATATTATTTCAGAGGTAGCGCTTATCATCATTTATCTACATGCTGAAAATCAAGCAAAGCTGTCAATCTCCGTGTTTATCGTGTTTGGAGAAACACTGATATTGTTAGATTTTAATAAAAATACCGCAAGAAGTTTTAAATCAGATTGCAGGAAAAGCCTTGAAGAAAAATGAAAAATAGCGTATAATTAAAGAGATTACGTATTTGCTTTATGTTTGCATATAATACTTTACAAATGTTAGATCTATGGAAACGCTGATTTATTCATAAATCGGCGTGGGGTCCGGGGCGAAGCCCCGCAAATCCCGTTCTTATAATTCTGATAAATATGTTATATGATTTCTTTAGAGGAGGTTTATAAATATGACTGAAAAAACCGTTATTCCTTTTCAGGGAACTCCTGAGCAGGAAGCGCAGCTTAAGGAGGTCATCGCCAGATACCATGACCAGCCCGGAGGACTGATGCCGGCACTGCAGGAAGCGCAGGGGATCTACGGATATCTTCCTGTTGAGGTACAGAGGATGATCGCTGACGGAATGAACGTATCACTGTCCGAGGTGTTCGGAGTAGCCACATTCTATTCGCAGTTCTCTCTTACTCCTAAGGGTAAGCACAGAATAAGCGTCTGTCTCGGTACAGCGTGCTATGTCAAGGGATCTGACAAGATACTTGAGGCTGTTGAAGCAAAGCTTGGCATTAAGAGCGGCGAATGCACACCTGACGGTATGTTCTCGATCGATTCATGCCGCTGTGTAGGTGCATGCGGACTTGCTCCTGTTATGCTCGTTGATGACGACGTTTACGGCAAACTCAAACCGGAACAGGTCGCTGGTATCATAGACAGTTATACAGAATAGGAGATATGGCAGTATGACTATTGAAGAACTTAATAAAATCAAATCCGCAAAAGCGGACATCGTTAAAGTCAGAACTATCATCGCCGAGGAAGGTGAAAAGCTTTCAAAGGTAACGGGATACCGCAAGCAGGTGCTTGTATGCGGCGGTACAGGATGTCAGTCATCACACAGCATGGAGGTTCTTGAAGCCCTGAATGCCGAGCTCGCTGCAAAAGGAATAGCTGACGAGATACTTGTTGTCAGAACAGGATGTTTCGGTCTCTGTTCACTCGGACCGATCGTTATCGTTTATCCTGAGGGAACTTTCTATGCACAGGCAACACCTGAAGGAATAAAGAGGATCGTTGACGAACACCTTATCGAAGGAAAGATCTGCAAGGATCTTCTCTATCAGGAAACAGTTCACGATGACGGATCCATCATTTCATTAAGCGAAACTAATTTCTACAAAAAGCAGATGAGAATCGCATTAAGAAACTGCGGCGTCATCGATCCTGAAGATATTGAAGAATATATCGCGACTGACGGTTACCAGGCACTTTACAAGGTGCTCACATCCATGACACCTGATGAAGTCTGTCAGGTAGTTCTCGACTCCGGCCTCAGAGGACGAGGCGGTGCCGGATTCCCGACAGGACGCAAGTGGATGTTTACAAAGGACGCTCCGGGTGAAGTGAAGTACGTTGCCTGCAACGCCGACGAAGGCGACCCGGGTGCATTCATGGACCGTTCCATCCTCGAAGGCGACCCACATGCAGTTATCGAAGCTATGATCATCGCTTCCTACGCTGTCGGCTCACATCAGGGTTACGTTTACGTAAGAGCAGAATACCCAGTTGCCGTTCACAGACTCCGCATCGCCCTTGATCAGGCGAGAAAATACGGACTTCTCGGTAAGAACATTCTCGGATCCGGCCACGATTTCGACATCGAGATAAGACTCGGTGCCGGTGCGTTCGTATGCGGCGAGGAAACAGCTCTTCTCACATCTATCGAGGGTCACCGCGGCGAACCGCGTCCAAGACCTCCGTTCCCGGCAGTAAAGGGCCTTTTCGGAAAGCCTACACTGCTCAACAACGTTGAAACATATGCAAATATTGCTCAGATAATAAGAAACGGTGCTGAATGGTATTCTGCCATCGGTACTGAAAAGTCAAAGGGTACCAAGGTATTTGCCCTCGGCGGCAAGATCACAAACGTCGGACTCGTTGAAGTTCCGATGGGTACAACTCTCCGCGAGATCATCGAGGAGATCGGCGGCGGTATTCCTGAAGGCAAGGCATTCAAGGCAGCTCAGACAGGCGGTCCTTCAGGCGGATGTATCCCGGCAGAGCACATCGACACTCCGATCGACTACGAAAGCCTTTCAGCTCTCGGTTCAATGATGGGTTCAGGCGGACTTATCGTAATGGACGAAGACAACTGTATGGTCGACGTTTCAAAGTTCTACCTCAACTTCACTGCAGATGAGAGCTGCGGTAAATGTACTCCGTGCCGTGTAGGTACAAGAAAGCTTCTTCAGCTTCTTGAAAAGATCACGGAAGGAAAGGGCGAACCGGAAGATCTCGAAAAGATCCGTGACCTTGCAACACACATGAAGTCATCTTCACTTTGTGCTCTCGGTCAGTCAGCTCCGAACCCTGTACTTTCAACTTTACAGTATTTCGGTGATGAATATCTTGCCCACATAAACGAAAAGAAATGTCCTTCAGGCGTATGCAAGAGCCTGCTTCAGTATGAAATAGTCGCTGACAAGTGCAAGGGATGTACTCTCTGTTCAAGAAAATGTCCTGTCGGAGCTATTACAGGTACAGTCAAGGAAGCTCACACCATCGATACATCAAAGTGTATCAAGTGCGGTGTATGCATAAGCAGCTGTAAGTTCGGCGCTATCATCAGAAAGTAAGGCACAGGAGGATATTTATATTATGGAAATGATTCATCTTAAAATAAATGGTATTCCGGTCGAAGTACCTGCCGGCTCTACTGTTCTTGAAGCCGCAAAGGCAGCTAATGTGGATATACCTACACTCTGCTATCTTAAGGATATCAACTGTATCGGTGCCTGCCGTATCTGTGTTGTTGAAATAACAGGTGCACGCGGACTTGTTGCAGCATGTACACATCCTGCTTCAGAGGGCATGGAAGTGTTCACTAATACTCCTAAAGTAAGAAAGTCAAGAAAGACAACTCTTGAACTTCTGCTTTCAAACCATAAGAAAAAATGTCTGTCATGCGTAAGAGC
>CADAPI010000108.1 GCA_902789705.1 uncultured Ruminococcus sp. | reverse complement strand
AAGGACAAGATCATCATCATCACTATTTCAGGCAGAGGCGACAAGGACTGTGCTGCCATTGCACGTTACAGAGGAGAAGATATTTATGAGTAAGATAAAAAACGCTTTTGCTGACGGAAAGGCATTCATCCCGTTCATCACATGCGGTGATCCTGACCTTGAAACAACAGAAAAGGTAGTACGTGCAGCCGTGGAAAACGGTGCTGACCTCATCGAACTCGGTATCCCGTTCTCCGATCCGACAGCTGAAGGTCCGGTCATCCAGGGTGCGAATATCCGTGCGCTTGCAGGCGGTATCCGTGCGCTTGCAGGCGGTATCACAACTGATAAGATCTTTGAATTTGTAGCAAAGCTCCGTAAGGATATCACTATCCCGCTGGTGTTCATGACATATGCAAATGTCGTATTCTCATACGGTGCAGAACGTTTCATGAAGCGCTGCAATGAAACCGGCATCGACGGCATCATCCTTCCTGATCTTCCGTTTGAGGAGAAGGAGGAGTTTGCTGACGTAGCGGCAAAATATGATGTTGATCTCATCTCTCTCATCGCTCCGACGTCTGCTGACCGCGTTGCCATGATCGCAAAGGATGCAACAGGATTTATCTATGTAGTTTCAAGCCTCGGTGTTACCGGTATGAGAAGCGAGATCACAACTGATCTCAGTGGCATAATAAAGGTCATCCGCGAAAACACCGACGTTCCGTGTGCAGTAGGTTTCGGTATTTCAAGACCGGAGCAGGCTGAAAAAATGGCCGGCCTCTCCGACGGTGCCATCGTCGGTTCAGCGATCATCAGACTTCTCGAAAAATACGGAAAAGACGCAGCTCCGTATGTTGGCGAATATGTAAAGTCTATGAAGGACGCAGTAAGGAAAGCATAAACTGAAAACAATTTAAATTCATAAACTAAAGACATCATACCAATTGTTATGGTTGGCATGATGTCTTTTTGTTATTGCATCAGAGATCCATTTCAAATTTGCCAATCGAAAAACAGTACTTCATTTCGAATTTGTCAACCCAAAACATGGGGATAGACTGATGATATAAGACCCAGCACGCCACTGCGCGCTGGGTCCGTAAATGGAAAAATGTTTCGCATATCACCGTAAATGGAAAAATGTTTCGCATATCAATCAGCTACAACAATTATACTATTTTTATTTAAGGTTTTTATCAATTATTTTTAGAAGCTCTTTTATTGTGATCAGTGTGCCACCATTTTTAATTGCAGAATTTACTTACTGCATAAACTGGATAAACTCTTATATTATCGTAATTATTGAAGTTTTCAAGTGAAACTCTTATTCCGTATTTACTTGACGGATGAGTTTCAAGAAAACTGTGCATGCTCTGCATACTGCCTTTTCCGGCTGCTTTTACTTCGACAGGTATGACAGTGTTTTCTTTTATGATGGCATAATCTATTTCAGCATTTGCACCACTTCTGTACCAGTAGTGAAGGGAAGATTCAGTGTACGGATTTGTGTATTTTATTATTTCAAGTCCGGTCTGCATTTCTACAACGTTTCCCTTGTTCATCTCATCAAAGATATCGCTGCTGAGGAGTTCATATGTATTAAGACCGCATACGGTAAGATAGATACCAGTATCAAATAACAGCAGTTTTTTATTGGTTTCCTTTTCACAGCTGCCGAGCGGGATAGTGTCGCACGATGATGCTTTAACCGGATAAACAAGTCCGGCTCTTCGGAGAAGATCTATTCCGGTATCAAAATAGTATGCACTTATTCCTTTTATTGCCGATGATGATTTTGTCTGTCCGCATACATTGTGAACAGCATAGTCAAATACTTTCCTGATAATATCGGCAGGCACATCTGAACGGTATTTATTAAAATCGTCGATGAAGTTTGTTATGATATCTCTGTGTATCTGCTGGCAGTTAAACAGACTTCCGGAATCAATATATTCTGCTATCGCCTCCGGCATGCCACCTACAACAAGAAAAGTTTTATATTCACTTATAAGCTGTTCATGAGCCGGATTGTCAGTGTTACCATCATGCTGTTTCAGATAGTCTGCAAGAATTTCCTTTTTGGTACCACGAAGATATTCCGTGAAAGAAAAAGGATACATGAAAATACTTCTCACACGTCCGACAGGGAAATCTATTGTTTCTTTTTTAACGCCTTTTCCGTTTAAGACAAATTCAAGAAGAGATCCGGCGGCGATAACATGCAGTTCCGGCATATCTTCGTAAAAGTATCTCAGAGCAGTAACAGCCCTTGGACATTCCTGTATTTCATCAATAAACAAAAGAGTTTTCCCGGCGGTGATTTTCGACGAGAAAAAAAGTTCAAGTTTGATTATGATCGCCTTTATATCAAAGTTTCCTTCAAACAGGCTATAAAGTTCACTGTGCTTTTCAAAGTTGATTTCTATATAGTTTTCAAACTGTTCTGAAAGATGTCTTACCGCAGACGTTTTTCCGCACTGTCTTACTCCGCGGAGAAGCAAAGGTTTATGCTTTTTTTCTTCTTTCCATTGCTGCAGTGTTTTGTCTATATCACGTTGTATATACATGGCGTGCCTCCTTTGAATAAGTCTTTACACCTATTATAGCACATCATTTCAAAATTGCCAAGCGGAAAACAGCACTTTATTTCAAATATGCCGATCGAAAATCAGCAGATCATTTCAAATTTGCCAACCCAAAACGTGGAAATAGACTGATGATATAAGACCCAGCACGCCACTGCGCGCTGGGTCCGTAAAATGGTCGTTAATGAATATTTAATCGTTCCGAAAAAGCTCAAGCCACTTAATCCCACTTGAAATGAGAAAAAATAATATAAAAGTCTCTTATGTTGTCAATACTAGGAATGACACTGATCTAATCAGAAAAATCACAGGTAAAGATAAAATTGAAGAAACAGATAAGGAGAATGCCGAAAATCAAGGTAATGCTTGATTTTCCGCCTTGATTTGTACATCGAATCATGGTATAATGGCGTCAGAAAAACAAATATGAAAGAAAAATTATCAGATAAAATTATTTCGGATGTTCCAGAGCGGAGGATATTGTATTAATGGTTCTCTTTCATTCATGATTAAATCACCTTTTTCCTTCTTTTTAAGCTCAGATTATTCTTTTTCAAGTAATCTTTATCTGCTGATCTGCAGTCCGGAGACCGGGGATAGTTTTATTTTATTACGGCAGCACGCTGATCGTTTTGATCAGCGTGCTGCCGTTTGAATTTACTGTTTAGTGCATTGAACTGATAAATCTCTGATTTATCAGAACTCTGTGATCTTCTTTGCAATAAACTGTCTGATAGCAGCAAGGTCAGTAAGAGTTATCTTGCCGTCCTTGTCAACGTCTGCACGCTTTACGAACTCCTCAGGAAGTTCCTCTTTGTCAACAAGTGCGATAGCAAGTTTTGAAAGATCGGAAATGTCGATCTTTCCGTCGCCGTTTACGTCGCCCAAAGTCAGATCTGGCTCTGTTACAACAGCAGAAGGTGCTGCTGTTGGTGTGACTGACGGAATAACGGAAGGCTCTGATGACGGTGCGACCGATGGTTCTGCTGAAGGATTGGCGGATGGCTCAGTAGATGGTTTTGGTTCAGTTACTGTGCCCTTCGTTTTGCCGGCTTTAAGGTCTTTGAAAATCTGATCAAGGTCAGCGTAATCAAGTTCCGAATCCTGTACCAGATCGGCGTTCTTAATGCCTTGTTCGGTAGGATCATATTCTACACGTGATACGTCTTTTGCGATGTATTCCCAGAGCTGGATCGCATCGCCGATATCAAACTGGTTGTTGCAGTTGAAATCCCCTGTGACAGGCGTGAATCTTACATAATCTTTTTCGGTAACCGGAAGAAGGTTCTTACCGTTGATATAATTCATGATTGTATCTACATCTTCCTGTGTAATCCCTGTACCCGGATTGAAAACATCAGCGTTTCTTAAACCCTGGGCAGTAACATAATTGGTTATTCTCACTGCATTAGGATTATCGGCTTTTCTTATTCTAAAATCTTCGACCTGATTGATAAGATTCTGCATTTCAGATACATCGAAAATGTCAACCACACCGTCACAGTTATAGTCACCGTATTCCGGCTCTGTTGTGATCTCAAACTTCATGTGGTCAGTGTAGACGTTGAGCAGAGGATTTTTACAGTCATATACTTTCCCATGGAATCCTGAAAGATAATCAAGCATATACGGTAAAGGATATTCGCCCATACCATTGCCGACCGGGCTGGTATGTTCTACGTTAATGTAGTATTGCCACCATGTCTGGGAACTCGTGCCAGGAATAATATCCGGATTTTCAGCATATTCCAGCATAAGATTGAAATCATCGAAGTCAACATCGCCGTCACGGTCTGCATCTCCTTTTACTCCACGTTCGCCGTCTTCTGTTTCTTCTGGGTCTCTTTCAAAACGTATCACTTTATAATCATCAGTCGGGAGTTCACTGACTGTACCGGCAAGGTATTTTATCAGTGCGGTTATATCGCCCGTGGAAAGCCCCGGCCATGTGTCCGTGTGTGCGTTTATTTCACCCTGAGAAGTTATCGGATTAGCTTCCGGATCCCTGAAATAATCTGTGATGCACTTCAGATCATTTATATTAACGATGCCGTCGCAGTTGACGTCTCCGTAAAGCGACGCTGTTTCTTCCGCCTTTACTGTGTGGTTAGTAGTCTCATATCTGCCGAAAGATGCAGGTACACCTGCTGTTAATGAAAGCGCTAATACTCCTGCTAAAACTCTGTTAGTTTTCATGATAGAAACCTCCGTAATAAATAGTTATAATTTTTACTAACTCTTTTTTGTTTTTCTCAGATGCGCATCCGGAATTTTGAAAGAATTATTTATCTTTCATTACTTAGACAACCTTCCGGTGAATTTGTCTCACCCTTTTTTAAATTTTTTTGAAAGATTGTTTTCTGTGTTCTGAAAGCTTTATTGTTCTTTCATTACTTAGACAACCTTCCGGCTGATTTGTCTCACCTGTTTTGAAAATATTTTTTTGACAATGATACCAGGATACTATATAATAGGTAAGAGACGTATTATAATGAGTAAATGCGGGATTATAATACATTTGAAAGGAGATTTGAGATTATTATGGACAACGGGGCAGTGTACTACCGCCGTTTCCTTGAAGGTGACAGAGATGCCATTATCGATATAATAGCTGATTACAGAGAAGGCCTTGTTCTCTTTATTAACAGCATTGTTGATGATTTCTGCGCTGCCGAGGAACTTGCCGAGGACACTTTCGTAAAACTATGTGCTGACAGGCCGAAGTTTTCGGAGAAGTGTTCTTTTAAAACATGGATCTATACGATAGGGAAGAATATTGCATTCAATAGTCTGAAGAAAAAGTCAAGACATCCTGAAGAATCTATAGATGACTTTTACAGCATAGCTGATAAAGAAAATATTGAACGAAACTATATCAAAGATGAAGAAAAAAGACATCTTCTAAGAGCAATGGAAAAACTGAAGGATGATTATAAACAGGTCTTGTATCTTGTGTTTTTTGAAGGATTCAGTAATCCGGAAGCGGCTGCGATCATGAAAAAAACAGAACGGCAGATAAGAAATCTGCTGTATCGCGCAAAAGAATCGCTGCGAAATATTTTAGAAAAGGAGGGGTTCACTTATGAGGGAATATGATGAAACTACATTGAAAATAGCCGAAAGAGTACTTAAAAGAAGTGATGAAATAATCAGACAGCGTCAGGAACAGGCTGATAAGTCAGATAAAACTGATAATAAGCAGAATATTACCTACGATGCATCAGTAGTTGAACAGGGTCAGTCAAAATCACCTAAGATCCGTCATATTTACACTGCACTAGCTTTTTGTGCCGGTATTGTATTATGCCTTGGGCTCATGAAATTTATCGAATACACAAATGAACTCATTCCTGGTGATAATGATCAGAATAAAGTTTCAGAGACCACTTCTGAAACTGAAGATACCACAACTAGTGCAACAATTGTGAATGAAGCCGTAATTGTAAATGACACTTCAGCAGTTTCATCAGAAGTTTCTGTGACTGAACCTGTAAGTGATACACTGACTGCTTTGCCTTCATCTGAATCGGCATCCGAAGCTAAAACCGTTAATGCTGATAAAGATAAACCGTCAGTTACACAAAAGTCTGTTGCTGATGTACATGTAAATGATAATAAAGAAAAGCCTGAAAATACAGTAGCAGAAGCTAAAGTTGTTACCTCAAAACCTGAAGTTACTACTCAAAAGCCCGAAGTTACTACCCAGGAACCTGAAACAGAAGCTGTAACAATTCCTGTTACTACTGTAAAACCAGTTCTGCAGCCGACTATGTGCGGAGATGTCAACGGCGATAATATTATTGATATTGAAGATGCTGTTCTGGTACGTAACTATGTTAATTATTTTGAAGGAACATCATGGGTGGAATTTTATAAAAAACAAAAAGACGTTGATCCTAAATTTGCTGAACAGGCGCTTGCAAATGCAGATGCTTACAGACCGTCTGATAATAGAGAAATAACATCTGAAGACGCAGAAGCAATCATGGGTTATATTAATGGTGAATATTTAATTCCGACAAATGATCTTTAACGCTGATTTATAAAAACAGCACCTTATCGGATGGCATGATCAAGGAAAAACGGAGGATAAGAAAATGGCGATGTTAGTCAATTTAACAGCAGTAAAGTACTGCGCTTTCTGTAAATACTGGTGGGATCCGGCATGTCAGTATATTAAGCCGAATATAAACACGCAGTGGTATCTCGAACCATCCGGCCGCTGCAGATGTATCAAAAGGGGCACTGATACATCCGCAAATCAGACTTGTCAGAATTTCAAGTGTAAAATTGATTTGAAATAAAGATAAAAAAACAAACGGCAGCACATCGATCGTCATGATCAGTGTGATGCCGTTTTCGATTTTAACAATTATTTTTTTGACAAAATTACTTGAATACTATATAATATGTTTGAGGCATATCGCAATAAGTAAACTCAGGAAACCGGATAACTCATCAGTCATAAACTTATCGTGGACAATCATTCACACGTACACTTCGATCCGTCGGTCATTCCGCCGGAGCTGATAAGGTGATATATCTAAAAAAGCAGCATGCTTGCGTGCTGTTTCCGTAAATGGTCGTTATAAATCACATACCATTATGTACTCCTCGTCATTTCCATCCACGGTTTTAAAACCGACATTTCTGTACATTCTCACCGCATAGTTGGCTTTCTGCACTGCCAGTGATGCTCGTTTATAGTCCTGTGCTTTCAGCAAGTCAAGCATCTCCTTCATAAGCTTCGTTCCGATGCCCTGACCACGGTATTCTTTGTACAGAGAAATCGCAAAAGACGGGGTTTCGTCATCCACATGGCCGTAATCATCCATGATACGTGTCCAGACGGCACCGACAACTCTGCCGTTGCATTCGGCCACAAGGCAGTTGTCACCCCTGCGGGAGCCGAAATCATCTGTATAGACTCTCAGTTCGGGATTTTCAATAATATCTCTTTCCGGAGGTTCCACGCCTTCCGGAATAAATATGGCTTCATAGAGAAAATCTTTCAGCAGTTCAGTTTCATTAGTTCTGAGTTTCCTTATAATATACGCTTTTTCCTTGGTCATATCTTTTCTCCTGTTCGTGTTTTTCATAAATGTGATGTATCGTTTGAATTACAGTGAACGCACGCAGATTATTACTCCTGCAATAACAAGAACAGTCCGGCTTCCAGTGAAACCGGACTGTTCTCTTTCTTTTTCAGACAGATAACACGGAATCTGGTATTACCACGTTATCGCCGAATGACTGTGAATATAGAATTCTTCCTGACTTGGCTGCCAGCCGGCTTCCTTTGGCGGGAAAAGCCTGTCGAATTCCGCAACTGCGGCTTCGTCATCGCATGGAGTATCGACATCACTTGGACGATAGAACCACTTTCTGCCGTCGAGGGCACCTTCTTTAAGTTCCTTTACAAGAAGAGCGGCAGGGAAAAATCCTTCACCTTCGCCGAAGCATACATTGTACTTTCTGCAGCTTCTGTAGCCGCGGGAAACGTAATTGTCAGGATTCCCGAAGTTTATAACAACGTCAAATCCCTTTGACTCTGCGATTTTAAAAGTATGTTCAAGAAGGGCTTTTCCGAATCCTTTACGCTGATACTCAGGTAGTACACACAGCGGCCCCATAGTAATGATATTTTTCTCATTACCCTGTTCATCGACGAGCTTTGACCTGCAGTACATAACATTGGCGATCACTTTACCGTCAAGTTCGATGACATAATCAAGTTCCGGTATGAAATCCCTGTGGCTTCTCATGATGTGTACGAAGTAATGCTCAAAACAGCCGGGTGTGTTAAGATTCCAGAAAGCCTCACGGGTAAGGTTTTCCGTTTCGCGGTAGTCATTTTCTGTTTCTCTGCGGATAATATAGTCATATTTATTCATTGTTTTTTCCTCCTGAAATAGTTTGACCGGACTACGGAGGCTTACTGTTAGATAGTTTCGCAAACCTCCGTTTACGCTGCTATCTCAGGTCTGTTATTATTGTTCAAACAACAATCTCCTTTTAAAATATGTTTGTCACATTCAGGTATTCCGCACCTGATGTGCACGCTTCTATTATATCACTAATTCTGCCTGAATACAAATAAAAAAGGTATCATGCATCGCGATGCATGATACTATCGAACAGCTGCCTTTAGGCAGCTCACAATATATAATGGATTAATAGTTGTTTTCTTAGTCCTCGTAATGTCCCTTGCAGCTTGCTATCCATAAATTATTGTCAACTATGTTATAAACCAGTCTGTTTCCGTGATCAATATGCCGGCTCCAGCCTTTACGATACCGCAGAGGTTCCGGATGTCCTGTGCCTTTTGAAACACCGTTACGTTCAATGTCTTTTATGAGATCGTTGATTTTCTTTACGATCTTTTTGTCAGTTTGCTGCCAGTATAAATATTCATCCCAGGCAATGTCGCTCCACAGTTTGTTCATTCATCGACCTCTGCTAATTCGTGCTGCTTACCAAAGCCAGCTTCAAGCTGATCAAATGATCTGTCCAGCTTGGCAAGATATTCTGCATTTCGTGCAGCTTTTGTAAGTGCATTAAATTGTTCAAGGGATAATAAAACGACATTTTTCTCATTTTTACGGGTAACTATAATAGTTTCTGACTCATCACTTGCTTTGTCGCAGTAACTTTTTAAATTGTCTCTCATAGTTGAGTAATTAACAGCTAACATAAAACCGCTCCTTATGTACAAAATACTGTACGATTTCCTGTACAACTATATTGTAGCATTATTATTGCTTTGTGTCAATATCAGAGGGAGTTATTTTTATAAATTGATGGATCGACAAAAAAGCTATCATGCATCGCGATGCATGATACTATCGAACAGCTGCCGTAAGGCTGCTTACCATTTTCATACGTATAAATTATTGACTTGCACTGTGAATTTGAATACAATATAATTGAATAAAGCTGAATGGGTATTTCGAACGAAAAAAGATAATAAAAAATTCAGAAAATCCTGTAACAATATTCGTTTTTTTCTGTCATTGAAGATGAAAGGATATTTATAATATCCCTGTATAATGAAAGATCTGAGAATGCGATCAAAGAGACTGATAACAAGTACGGTACGTATTTAAGAAAGATATCGGACAACATTCTCGGAGACAGGGGAGATACTGAGGAATGTATGAATGACAGTTATCTCAAAGTGTGGAATTCAATACCGCCGCAGGTTCCGAAGATACTGAAGGCGTTTGTTGCGAGGATCACCAGAAATACTGCACTCAATATCTATGAAAAAAGAAAAGCTTCCAAAAGATGCGCCTCTGAGGTCGCCCTTTCACTTGAAGAACTTGAAGAATGTCTTGAAGGCAGGGACAACGTGGTGTCAGAGATAGAGCGAAAGGAAATTATGAAAGCTCTCGATGATTTTCTCGGAACCCTTGATAAGAAAAAAAGGATCTGTTTCGTGCAGAGATATTTCTATCTCGAATCGCTGGATGATATTGCGGGGCGGAACGATATTTCCGGGGCAGCTCTCAGGACCATGCTTTGCAGGACCAGAACAGAACTGAAAGAATTCATGAAAAAACGCGGACTATTCTGACAGGAGTAAGAAGATGAGTGATAATACAAAACAAAGCGATGTGATCCTGAAAAGTTTCGGAGGCATATCTGAAAAGTACATAGCTGAAGCTGATCCGGAAAAGAAGACCGGAGGGAAAAATAAAAACAGAATATTTTTTATCTGTGCCGGATATGCAGCAGCTGTCCTGTTACTCATAACAGCCAATCTTCCTGACAGAAGCGATGACGGCAATTTCACACCGGTGATAACAAGCATTACAGCGACTGACAGTCCGGTGACGGAAGAGTCCACAGGTACTTCTGTTACTCCGGTCAGAGTTTCTGAAACGACAGTGATCACGGAAAATACGGTCGTTAATCCAGTCGAAGGAACGCCCGGAACCAGTATCAGTACAGATGTTACTGAGCCTCGTGACGAGGGAATCAGGAAAAATGAAGAGAATAAAGAAATATCAGCCGGAGAACGTCAGAATACTGAGCCGATGACTGAAAAACCGGATGAACCAAAAGAAACATATATCGTAACAGAATCACATGAAAGCAGATCAGAAAACAGTGATCAGTATTCCGGAGCATACGGAAAAAATATGAACTGGAATTACGATCCCGGAAACAGGACTCTTACCATAAGCGGATCCGGTTTTATGGAACCGGAAGATGATGAGATATTCACTGACGGGAGACGGTTTAGCTGGGTCAGTGATGCGGAACATGTGGTGGTATCTGAAGGAGTGGAATCCATAGGTGCAGATACATTCTGTAAATTTGTTTCTTTAAAGACAGTCTCGCTTCCGGACAGTCTGAAAAAGATCGGAAGTGATTCATTCAGAAACTGTGTTTCTCTTGAAAATGTCATCATTCCGTCAGGTGTAACTGAGATAGGAACGGGTGCATTCATGAACTGTAACTCTCTTAAGTCGGTAAATATACCTGAGGGTATTGATGCAATCAGGAGCGAAACGTTTAAGGGATGCTGCTCACTGAAAACTGTAGTTATACCGGAGAGTACCGCAAAGATAGAAGACAATGCTTTTCAGAACTGCCTGATGCTCAGAGAAGCGGTTATTTACGGACATTCGGTAAGCTTCGGAAGTCTTGTTTTTGACCCTCAGGAAGACAACAGTATGCTGGTTATAAAAGGCTATGAAGACACACGTGAATATGCTTTGCAGAATGGTCTTGAATACGAACAGATCGAAGACTGAACTTAAGGATACACTGATTAAATCGGAAATCCGGCTTCGCCGGATTTCCGGAGGTGGGATTTGCGGGGCTTCGCCCCGGACCCCGCGCTGATTTATGAATAAATCAGCGTTTCCTTAAGCGGACGTGGCCGTGAAGATCATACGTTCGGTGTTTCCAGAGAAGATGAAATATATACGGTAAAATGAAAAGAGGTACAAAGATGAAAAACGCAGAATTAAGAAGATTTTTCGCGACAGCGGCTGCACTTGTAATGGCCGCCGGAACAACTGTTACCGCATTTGCTGAAGAAACCGCCGATCTTACCGCTGCTTCTCAGAGCAGTGCGGAAGAGGCGGAAAAATCAGATTATACAGGCAGTTTCGGAAAAGATGTAAAATGGGAGTATGACCCGGAAAACAAAACTCTCACTGTAAGCGGAAACGGTAAGATGATGAGTGAGAACGGAGACGAAAATGCAAAGCCGTTTTACAAAGCACATAAATGGGCTGCAGAAGTCGAAAAAATAGTTATCGGAGACGGTGTTGAATCCATAG
>CADAPI010000107.1 GCA_902789705.1 uncultured Ruminococcus sp. | reverse complement strand
AGTTTCTGAAAGCTTCAAGTATATTTTCATCAGAAACCATGAGCATACCTCCATCAATCCTTTATTATCAACCCGGACCGCACCTTATAAAAACGATCCTTTTGCACCATTAATACAGTCGTACTACAGACTCAGAAATGGACAGCTCAACAAATTATATCACATATAAGAATATAAAATCAATATTTTTTTATTCGCGCTATGGTATTATTACGATTAATGTGCTATAATTAATAGTGAACGCTGAAAAATTTCGTTTACTGTATATTCAGAGCATTATTCTCTGATGCCTTGTATATATGGTCACAATGTATTTTTAAGGAGGCAGACGTCAATGAAAAATTTCTTAAAAGCATTCATTATAACCGTTGCTGTTCTTGCTACCGTTATCGGCATAAAAACAGCCGCAGATTACATCTGCAGAAAATACAGAAAAAAATATATAAGCATCTGATGCAGACAAAATTACCAGGATGCCTCTTTTTAAAGTATTCTGAACGTTTCCATGCGTTCTCATCTTTAACGCATTCTGATTTTTTATAAATTAAAAATCTAAAATGAAAGGCAGATTAAAACCATGGATATTCGCGTAGAATTAACCAAAAACCCAAAGGCAAAACCAACTGACGAAAGCAATCTCGGATTTGGCCACGTATTTACTGACCATATGTTCATCATGAACTATGATAAGGGTCAGGGCTGGCACGATGCTCGTATAGTACCGTATGCACCGCTCGAACTCAGCCCGGCTGCTATGTGTCTCCACTATGCTCAGGAAGTTTTTGAAGGCCTTAAGGCATACAGAACAGCTGACGGCAGCGTACAGATGTTCAGACCGGAAGAAAACTTCAAGAGACTCAACGTTTCAAACCAGAGACTCGTTATTCCTGAAGTTGACGTTGACTTCTGCATCAAGGCTCTCGACAAGCTCGTAAGCATCGACAAGGACTGGGTTCCTCACACAGACGGTGCTTCACTCTACATCAGACCGTTCATCATCGCAGTTGACCCGTTCCTCGGTGTTCGTCCGGCTGACAGCTACATGTTCATCATCATCCTCTCACCATCAGGTGCATACTACTCAACAGGTCTCAACCCTGTAGGCATCTACGTAGAATCAAACTACGTTCGTGCAGTACGCGGCGGTATGGGCTTTACAAAGACAGGCGGTAACTACGCTGCTTCTCTCATCGGACAGGATGAAGCTCACAAGCAGGATTACTCACAGGTTCTCTGGCTCGACGGTGTTGAAAGAAAATACATCGAAGAAGTAGGTGCCATGAACATCTTCTTCATCATCGACGGCGAGATCGTTACACCTGAACTTCAGGGTTCTATCCTTTCAGGTATCACACGTAAGTCAGTTCTTGAACTCTGCAAGAGCTGGGGCATGAAGGTTTCTGAAAAGAGAATCTCCATCCAGGAAGTTGCAGACGCTTATGACGCAGGCAAGCTCAACGAAGTATTCGGTACAGGTACAGCCGCTGTTATCTCACCTGTTGGCAAGCTCAAATGGGGCGACAAGGTAATGATCATCAACGACAACAAGATCGGTGAAGTATCACAGAAGATCTATGATACAATGACAGGCATGCAGTACGGCAAGCTCGAAGACAAGTTCGGCTGGATCCACAAGCTCGAAGACTGATCACCGGATCGGTATGATCACCGGATCGGTAATTATTTTAAAATAATCAAAGCCACAGGAGCTCTGATAATTATCAGAAATTCCTGTGGTTTTTTTATCTCTGTTTCAAATATAAAAAAACGAGCCTCTTCCCGTATGAGAAGAGGCTGTTTTCAGCGATAAACGCGGATTAGTTCATGATTGTAACTTCAGTTTCCTTATCAAAGAGGTGGATCTTGTATGGGTCCATAACTACCTTGATAGTATCGCCTGATCTTGCTGTTGTTGTAGGAGCAACTCTTGAAGTGAGTGAAACGCCTTCACAGTTGAGGTAGAGGTATGTTTCAGCACCCATCATTTCTGTGAGTTCAACTTCACAGTCAACAACACCAGTTGTAGCGTTCTGGAGGTACATTGGTTCGTCGTGAATGCTTTCAGGACGGATACCAAGTGTGATTTCCTTATTTACATAGCTTGCAAGCTGAGGAGCGTTCTGAGCCTTTTCAGGTGGTACTACGATTGTGTACTTAACGCCCTTTGAAAGCTTGGAATCAGCTGAACCGAATTCAACATAGTAAAGAAGATTTGTAGGATCCTGTCTGAGAACAGCATCGATCATGTTCATCTGAGGTGAACCGAGGAATCCTGCAACGAACTTATTTACAGGATAGAGGTAGAGGTTCTGAGGTGTATCGATCTGCTGAACGTGACCGTCCTTCATAACTACGATTCTGTCACCCATTGTCATAGCTTCTGTCTGGTCATGTGTAACATAGATAAATGTTGTACCGAGCTTCTTGTGGAGCTTTGAGATCTCTGTTCTCATCTGAGCACGGAGCTTAGCGTCGAGGTTTGAAAGAGGTTCGTCAAGAAGGAATACCTGTGGCTGACGAACGATACAACGGCCGAGAGCAACTCTCTGACGCTGACCACCTGACATAGCCTTTGGCTTTCTTTCGAGAAGGTGTGTAAGATCGAGGATTCTTGCAGCTTCTTCAACCTTGCGAGCGATTTCTTCCTTTGGTACCTTTCTGAGCTTAAGGCCGAATGCCATGTTCTCAAAAACAGTCATGTGAGGATAGAGAGCGTAGTTCTGGAATACCATTGCGATGTCTCTGTCCTTAGGTGCTATATCATTTACAAGACGGTCGCCGATATAGAGTTCACCTTCTGTGATCTCTTCAAGACCTGCGATCATTCTTAAAGTTGTTGACTTACCGCATCCTGAAGGACCAACGAGAATGATAAATTCCTTGTCTTTGATTTCTACATTTACATTTGAGACGGCTACCTGACCGCCAGGATATTTCTTATAGATTCCACGTAACGATAAACTTGCCATTGTTATTGCCACTCCTAAAACAGATTTTGTACTTGTGCCAAAGCAAATTAGCACAATACTATAATACCAAATTTCATACCTTAAATGCAAGCCTCTATTTACCTAAATTTATAAATCATTGTTTGTTAATAATAAATAAAAGCTTGTTTCAACGAATTTCCGGACATCGGAAAAGTCAAATTCCGACAACATTTTTTCGATTTCATTGTCTAAGATTTCTAAACACTCACCGGGCGCCAGATCAGGGTTTATCCTGATTCCGCCGATGCTGACCCGGAAAAGTGACACAACTTCGTTGCCGACGGCACTGAACATCCTTTTCACCTGGTGAAATTTCCCTTCATCCAGTCCGACCAGTGAAAAATGGTCGTCATGAGAAACTCCGCAAACTCTGGCAGGAAGACATTTTTCACCGCAATCTATGGTAAGACCGGATGCGAACGCATCTTCGTACTCCTCAGAGTACTTTTCTGCAAGCCTTACCAGATAGCACTTGGTAAGATGTTTCTTCGGTGAAAGTATCCGGTGAGCAAGAGCGCCGTCATCGGTGAGGAAGACAAATCCCTTTGAGTCCTTGTCGAGCCTTCCGGCAGGAAAGATATCCTTGTTTTTCAGATCATCCGGAACAAGCGAAAGCACGATTTCGGACTGTCCGTCTCTTGTGGAGCACACATATCCGTCAGGCTTGTTCAGCATGATATATGTGTTCCTCCTCCAGACGAGTTCCCGGTCCCCGGCTTTCACTCTGTCCTTTTCAGGATCTATTTTCATTCCGGCGTCTGTCACTGACTTTCCGTTTACAGTGACCGCTCCTTTTTTTAACAGGAGTTTTACGTCCTTCCGCGAATAATCCGTTCTGTCTGCAATGTACTTATCAAGTCTTTCCATTGCTCATCAGTTAGCCGGAGCCGGTACAGGTTCCTTTTTCTGAGTTCTGCCGGCAGTTCTGAATGTTTTCTTTTTATCAATGAGAATAAATACTACCACAAGGCCGATGCCTGCAACAGCGATCAGTATGCCTGCTGCAAGGCCTGCAGGGAAGAATGACATGCTTACAGTGTGTTCGCCCGGCATGAGCTCAACACCGATAAATCCGTCAGCTACATCGATTATATCTGCCTTCTTTCCGTCTACCTTTACTGTCCAGCCCGGTTCGTTCGGGATAGATGTAAAGAAGATCTGGTTTGCAGCAGCTGTAACTGTACCTTCGATCTTTGTATCTGACCAGTTGTCGTTTATATTCCATGTATTCTGGTGGAGAAGTGCGATATCCTTCTTGAATTCCTCTTCATCAAAGTAATAGAAGAACTGGTCTGCCATGTATGTGTAGTCATTTGCAACAGTAACACGAATGCTGAATTCCTGACCAGGCTCGTATCTGCCGAGCTTTGTGATGCAGTAGAATTCATGTTCGAAGAAGTAGTTGATGAATGTAGGATAATCGTAATCGGAAGTGCTTTCGTTCCACTTGCCGCCCCAGATATTAACTTTCTTTTCGTATGTGGCCGGGAAGTAAACGTAAACCATGTCACCGGACTTCGCACGTACGAAGTAGTCGATAGTCCAGTCATTTACAGTCTTGTCGGCAACGTACTTTGTCTGGTCGCCTGCACTTTCAAGCTTTATACCGGTGTAGCGCGGTTCCTTTGTGAAGTCAAGGCGCTTGAAATACTGCTTGTCCTGACCGGTCATAGCACTGAGAAGCTTGTTCTGGTTCTCGAACGGATTGTTGCTATCGATTTTAGCGTTGAGAATATCAGAGCTTACCATGTATCCGATCGGGAGTGCATAAGGGTTTTTGTAACGGTCGATCTGAGTTGTCTTTCCGTCAGCGTGTGTTGTTACAGTTGATTCCTGGTACTCATAAAGATCTGATACAGCTGTGTTGTTTGTATCGAGAACGTACTTGATACCGAGAAGTGAGTCTGTAAGAGGTGTATTACCCTCGTATCTTGTATAGTGACCGCGGCTTACGTAGCCGAGATGTCCTATTGTCTTGATCATCTTCGCATTCATGACTGAGCTTGAGTGAGTGATACCCTTGAGTCCGAACGCGATATCGTCGTTTACGGTTCTCTGAAGAGGAGCAGACTTTGCAACCTTTTCGGAACGGTAAAGACCAGGATCCTTTGCTTCCATATCATCTACGGCAGCACGTCCTGCTTCCACATAATTATAGTATGATGAACGCATACTATAGATAACGTCCTTGTCGATATCCTTGAGTGTATCGAAGGAGCTCATGAGAAGTTCGCCGGAAAGCATAACGCAGACAGCGATAGGGATAGCCTTTGAATTCGGTGTTTCCCTGTAGGCCGTGATAAGGATCGAGAAGCAGAGAACGCATCCTGCTGTGAACCATAAGCCGTTGAGAACTTCAATGTTTTCGTACTTGAATACTTTTTCCGCAACAAGCAGATAGAGAAGAATGCCGAAGAATGTTCCCCACACGGTATTTGACTTGATACCGTCGAGCTTTTCAAAACATTCAGCACCCATGCAGAGGATCACCCATGACATGATGAATGAATAACGGTAAGGGAGCCAGTTAGGCACCTGGCCGCCGTGCCACATCATATCGATTGGCTTTACATACATGCTGAAGAAGAGAACTGCAAGGAGAAGAGCGTAACCTGTCTTGCGCCTTTTGCTTATGCTCTGGTTCATAAAGAAAAGCGGAAGAAGAAGGATCGCGATCGTACCGCAGTATATTTCAGGAAGTCCTTCATTTCTTACTGTGTCATAGCTTGAAGGAAGGAGCTTTGAAATGATGTCGATGGAATCGAACTGAAGCTGAACTGAATAGTC
Source organism: uncultured Ruminococcus sp. (assembly GCA_902789705.1). Classification (GTDB taxonomy): domain Bacteria; phylum Bacillota; class Clostridia; order Oscillospirales; family Ruminococcaceae; genus HUN007. Next base: position 2,893 of record CADAPI010000107.1, on the reverse strand, counting down.
CGGAGTTGAAAATTCAAACTTACCGAGGCTGAGCGCCTTGTACACCGGAAGGATCATAAAGGCTGCACACATGCCGGCGATAGCTGAACAGTAGCCGAATCTTAATGCTGTGAACGCATGTTCCTTTACCGGTACATTTTCCTTTTCCGTACCAAGGAAGTTGTAGTACAGGAAGTAGATAACGCTGAAGATAGCGAGCATAAAGCCGATGTAGAAGTTTGCGACGAATATGAGGGCAAGCGGAATGATGTAGTTTGCTCTTGCCTTTTTATCAACGAGATACTCAATTCCGAGCGCGATCATCGGAAGAAGTACAAGTCCGTCGAGCCACATCGGGTCCATGAGCTGGATAACAGCATATGCGCAAAGTGCAAATGCCGTTGAGAAGATGAGTGAATTGAGCGGTTTCATCTTCTTGGAATGCTGCAGGTAGTAGCTGAACGTTACACCCACTGCACCGAGTTTGCAGAGCTGCATGAGAAGCAGGCTTTCGAGAAGCATTGTCCTCGGGAGCAGCATAACAATAAGTGTGAACGGGCTGGCAAGATAATATCCGATAATACCCATGAATTCACCGGACAGGTTTCTTGACCAGTTGTAGAAAATGCTGCCCTTGCCCCAGAGAGCGTCTCTCAGGGCTTCAAAATAGTAAACGTACTGACCGTTTAAGTCGAGTACAAGAACTGCACCGTCGTGTGCAGATTTTCTTTTCGGAATGTTCTCGTAATTGGTACCCATCCATTTTCCGATAGGATATACGTCAAACAGACCGTAGGTCAGTGCCATGAGGATGAACGGGATGAAAAACGCGTATATGTAAAATCTGTTTTTATACAGCCATTTTCTCGTTTTGTCCCAGACACCTGACTTTGCCTGCGGCGCAGGCTTAGCTGTCTTTTCCATCTGTAACCTCCTGATTACTAAGGAAACGCTGATTTATTCATGATCAGCGTGGGGCACGGGGCGAAACCCCGCAGTCTTCCCACACGTAAATTCGGAGAAACCGAATTTACGGTTTCATCAGTGTTTCCCTGACTTGATTTGAATGAACACATATAAACTAATTATACCTCATTTACACTGCTTTTACAAGTGTTTTTTCTCCCGTTTCTCCGTGTTCCCCGCCCTTCAGGCTCAGCATTATTTTTCTTATTGAAAATAATGAATAAATCTATTGACGCGACCGCAATTTTAGGTTATTATTAATATATGTTCTTTTAAGGGACATGAGAAAACCAGATTCATCATTTTATGACGGATTTAACTTTGAAGGGAGATTTTAGTTTTATGGGACTTTTACAGGTAGCAATCGGAGCAACAATGAGCACATTAGGTGATACCTACAAAGAGTTTTTCTACTGTGACTCAATACCGAATGAAGTTCTCGTTGTAAGAGGAAGAAAGCACAGCGACAAGGGTGCACACAACAACGGCAATGACAACGTTATTTCAAGAGGCAGCAAGATCGCTGTAAACGACGGTCAGTGCATGATCATCACAGACCAGGGTCACATCGTTGACGTTGTAGCAACACCGGGTGAATATGAATTCACTCAGTCCTCATCACCAAGTATCTTTGCAAGCGATGAAAAGTTAGGTGCAAAGCTCAAGGCTACACTCGCACAGATAGGAAACGCTATTTCAATGGGCGGTGACTCAGGCAAGGAACAGCGCGTTTACTACATCAACATGAAGGAGATCATGGACAACAGATTCGGTACACAGAATCCTGTTCCGTTCAGAGTAGTTGACAACAAGATCGGTCTTGATATCGACACAGCTATCCGCTGCAACGGTACATATACATACAAGATCACAGATCCGCTTCTCTTCTTTACAAATGTATGCGGCAACATTCAGCAGCAGTTCGACCGTTCACAGATCGACGCACAGCTCAAGTCCGAGTTTCTCGATGCTCTCCAGCCGGGATTTGCACAGATCTCAGCAATGGGTATCAGATACAGCGAAGTACCGGGCAAGACACAGGTACTCAAGGATGCCATGAACGAAGCGCTCGCATCAGAATGGGCTGAAAGACGCGGTATCTCACTCGAAAGAATTTCGATCAACTCAGTAACTCTTCCTAAGGAAGACGAAGACATGATCAAGCAGGCTCAGAGAACCGGCATGATGCAGAACGCAAACTACGCTGCAGCTACAATGGTAAATGCACAGGCTGAAGCAATGCAGGCAGCTGCAAAGAACTCAGGCGGTGCAATGAACGGTTTCATGGGAATGAACATGGCAATGAACGCAGGCGGCATGAACGCTCAGAACCTTTTCGCAATGGGTCAGCAGCAGCAGGCACAGGCTCAGCAGGCAGCTCCTGCAGCAGATTCATGGACATGCTCATGCGGTGCAGTAAACACAGGCAAGTTCTGTTCTGAATGTGCTTCTCCTAAGCCGGCTCCGGCAGGTACATGGATATGCTCATGCGGCACAGTAAACACAGGTAAGTTCTGTTCTGAATGCGCTTCTCCTAAGCCGGCAGACCAAGGCTCATGGACATGCTCATGCGGCGCAGTAAACACAGGCAAGTTCTGCTCTGAATGCGCTTCACCAAGACCATAAAAAGGAAATAATAACTGAATAGTTTTTCGGGGGACAGAGTGCTGCTCTGTCCCCCTTTTCGCGCTTATTTATTCATAAATCAGCAGGGACCCGGTGCGAAGCCCCGCAAACCCACCCGTCGGAAATCCGCCAACGCCGGATTTCCGACGTAATCTGCATACAAAAAGATCATCCCGCTGTAAATGCAGGCGCGAAGCAGCTGCTTTTTCAGCGGGATGTTTCTTTTGTTATGAAGGTCGTTTTTTCTATGTCAAAGGGGAAATTACTATGGTCATGGCAGTTACAGACCGGCGTATGATGCTAAAGTACTATTATATTCTTG
>CADAPI010000106.1 GCA_902789705.1 uncultured Ruminococcus sp. | reverse complement strand
TATACTCAACCGATAATTCAAATTCAAGTGGAAAGATAATGAAAACCCCTCAGGATAAACCTAAGGGGCAAATGGCAAAGTTACGATCTTCACAGATCCATACTACAACACTAAGAAGACAACCGCGCTCTTCAACGTAGCTGATCAACAGTGGTAGCGGTTATAGTATTTTTAATTTTGATTTCAAGTATAATATCAATTAATTCGGATGGGAAACTCTATTTTTTACCTTATTTCAACTATTAAACTTAGTATAATATCAACTACCAATGATAAACATATCTTAATTGATCTTTATTCGTATAAGTACAATATCAATTATTGTTTGTTACTTCATTTCAGAATTCCACTTTATTACAGGTGTCTGTAATTTTAAAATCATGAGATCAGTCATAAACAAAATTCGCTCACCATTCTGTATCTGCTTTTGCCATAAGAGCAAATCTATCCATAACTCCCTGTTCTTTATATTTCATGTATCAATACTCTCACTTTATTACTTTTCAATTATACTCAAATAAAGCATCGGGATCTGGGTCTCTAGGAACGGCTTCAATTTCCACTTCTTCTTTAAGAATGTCTTCTATTTTTGAAAGTTCTACCATTTCATCATCTGGGATATCTTCTCATGGGAAATATCAATGAAAATTGTAGACTGTGGAAATCGCTGAACTAATACTATTTAAATCTGATCTTCTTTCAGCATCTTGTGCATGTGGATCAAAGACTGAATTAACAATTCTTTTTTCTCAAGATTTCTCATTTAATCAAGAGAATAAAGATCCTCACATTACACTTCAAAAACAATAAGAAATTAATAAAGGCACTGCAATTATATAAACAATACCCATAATAATTCCTACATAATCAGAACCTTTTAGTGGCTCACTTTTAATTTCTTCGTTTTGTGTTTCCATTATAATATCATATATAAAGTAAAATAATTTGTTATTTATCATAAGTATATTAGCATTTAAATATACTTTTACCAACTACTTCAACCTCATCATCCCCCACCTCATCAACTAGAAAACGAATCGTGATCAAATGATGATCATGAATCAAATCATGAATCGCTACTATATGATGACCGATTATTTGATGAACTTGAACTTGATAAGTTCGGTGGATTTATCCTTCCTTTTAACGGATGCAATATTATTAACTATCAGACTAAGGAAGTCGTTTTTGCCAATACTCTTTCAATGGACGTAGTAAAGCGTACTTATGAGACAGCAAAAGAATACGGCCTTGAAATGATCACATACAAGGGTGATGTTATCCTTTCAGAGACAGATGACAATCAGTATATGCTGATTGAGGCAAGGATCAATAAAATGGACGTTGAAAAGGTAGACAACGTTTATGAAGCCATTGAAGATGCTCCTGTAAAGTGTCTTATTCTTGGTGACGGTGATTATCTCGGTAAAATAGAACCGGAAATCAAGGCTAAGATAGGAAAAGGCGCAAATGTATTCCGTTCAGAGCCGTTCTTCATCGAAGTTGTACCTGAGGGGCTCGACAAGGCCGCTGCAATAGCAGAGCTTATAAAGAAGATAGATATCAGAAGAGAAGATACTATTGCTTTCGGAGACGGTTTTAACGATATATCCATGGTCGAATATGCAGGTACAGGTGTTGCCATGAGCAACGGCTGCGACAAAATAAAGGAAATTGCCGACAGAATAGCTCCGGACAACAACTCCGACGGTGTGGCAGCTGTTATCAACGATATTTTCCCGGAGGATTGCTGATGTCATCGCGGAAGAAAAGAGATCTGAAGATCTATTTGGTTTCTGCTTTTGTCATCTATATTCTCATTGTTCTGTACATAACCATTTTCAACAGAATGCCTGAAGAAAAACGTGTGGACATGGAACTTTTCAGATCCTACAGGCTGCTTATAAATGATAAGAATTATTTTTATCTTTATCAGATAAGCTGCAATATACTGATGACTATACCGTTTGGTATACTTCTTCCGGCGTTTGCAAAGAAGTTTCGCATGTTTCTTTCGCTTTTACTTGCAGGATTTCTGTTTTCATTTCTGATCGAATGCGCACAGTATTTTACTGGCCGCGGTCTGTTTGAAATGGATGATCTCTTTAACAATACTGTTGGTGCCATCTTCGGATTTTTTATTTTTTCGTTCTTCTACAGGATGATATTTCACCGCAAACCGCAGTAAATACAAAAAGGCAAATATTAATAATAACCATAAAAAAGCCACGGAATATTTAATTCCGCGGCTTGATTTTTTTAATCAGTAAACCTGCAGGAGTCTGAATCCTTTGCGGTTCAGTACCGGTAACATGGTACTGCGTTTGGAACAATACAAATCAGACTGCACCGTGCATCTTTGCCTTGAAGTCGTCCTTGAGAGCTTCGAGTTTCTTGGAGTCTTCCTGACGCTTGATTCTTGCCTGTTCCTGGATCTGCTTTGTTTCGTCGATACCCTTTACGATAGTTTCCCATGTCTTTTCGAGGGTCTCTACCTGAATTGAGCTGCCTGTAGCAAACTGAGCTGTCATCTTGGACTGAGCAACTGTATTTTCTGCATTCTTGATAAGAAGTTCGTTTGTCTTTTCATCGAGGGCGCTCATAGCTTCAGCCTGTACACGCTGTCTCTTGAGCATAATAGCCTGTGCAAGAGCCTGCTTGAATACCGGCATAGTGATGATGAAAGCTGAGTTGATCTTTCTGATGAGGTTGAGGTTTGAGTATTCCATTGTCTTGAGCATTGGAATAGTCTGGAGAGCAACGTTTTCAGCTACCTTAAGGTCCATAACTCTCTGGTCGAGGATCTCACGTGTCTGAATGAGGTTGTCAAGATCCATACGGATAGTTCCGTCTTCAGGATTTGCATTTACCTTAGCCTGATATTCTTCAATATATGCGTCGAGTTCCTTAACGCCCTGTTCGCCGGCCATGATATACTTAAGTTTTTCGTAGCCCTTGAGCTGAATGTAGATCTTGTCAACAGCTTCGCCCATTGTGTGGTACTTGCCGAGGATCTTGTCGAGTTCCTTCTTGGCATTTGAGAAGAGCTTCTTGAGGCCCTTTTCTTCCATTGCAAGTTCCTTGCTGTCGAACTGGTTCATAACTTCAGCAAGGTTCTGGAGAAGTCTGCCTGAATCGTTTATCTGGTTTATATCCATTGAATTCAGTACCTGGTCTGAAGCCTTTGAAATTTCTTCTGCTACCGGTGCACCGAATTTTACGATGGAGTTAGGGTTGCTTACATCGATCTGAGATGTGAGTCTGTCGATTTCATCTGAGTTTATGATCTTTTCCTGAAGTTCAGTTTTTGCAACTGTAATGTTAAATTCCTGTGCAACTTCAGGTGTTACCTCAGGTACTGCTGTTGCTTCTGCTGTAGGTGTTACTTCAATTGCTGCTTCCTTTGCAGCTTCTGTACTTGGTTTGAAATTTAATGCCATTTTAATATATCTCCGTTTCTCAGCCGTGAATGGTATAAAGCTGTATCCGGCTGGTGAGTACAGCTTGGTATATGTTACAGTGAACCGGAAAGTTCATTGTAATGGGTTAGATCATAATGTTCTGAGCATCTGGATATATAAGGTCATTTCTTGCCCTTGAATATCCTGCCGAACAGTGATGTTTTGACCTGCGGGATCTCCTTTGGAATAGCAAGATTCTGCGGTCTGAAATCATATTTGAATTCGCCGTGGATGAATTCCTGGAATGCTTCCGGGCGGATATATGCTTCAAGATTCTTGTATCCGGTAGGAGTATAGACGATGATGTCAAATCCTATGAGGTTAAAGAGAGTAAGCAGTATGCATTCCGGTGCTTCAAATGTATTCTGACCGGAAGATACGATCACTATCTTCGGAATATCTTTGGTGAAGTCAAACTTCTGGATTATCTGAATAAGTCTGTTTGGTATGCTCAGTCCCACAGTCAGTACGAGAGGAACAATGTCGTTGTCAGGGACCATGATGAATCCGCTGTCGATAACTTCCTGCATCTTGCTGAAAATGAGGTACTGTACGTTGTCAGTGAGATAGTTGTATTTGTTTAAAGGCGATTTTTTAAGTGCTTCTATGTCAATCTTTTTGCCGTTGCTTACCTTCTGTGCCTGATCACGTCTTACGCCTGCTGTAGGTTTGAAGAACGGTATTTTGTTGAAGTATACTGACATAGGAGAAAGCTTGAACGCTATATCCTTGTAGTATTCCTGAACGTCGCCTTTCGGGATACCGCTTATCTTGGCAAACATGTTCGGTACTATAACGTACTCGTTTCTGCTGTCAAAGCCTGTGCGGTACATAGCCTGCTGATGCCACATAAGGCCAAGTTCCTCGTAGGTGGTGGTAAGAGTCTGGTTGCGTGAGAAACTGAACTGATGTGTTCTGAACATTGTGTTGTCGTTATAAAGAATGTGATCAAGAGACTGTTCCGCGTCATATGCCATTGTCGCAAGCTTTGTCTTGATCATCCTGTCAGGGAACGGCATGCCGCTTCTTGAATCTTTTCCTTCGAGGATAGTCAGATCTGCAAATCCGACGGATGTTACAGTCTGGAGTATTGATTTGTCAGGATTAAAGTAGAAAACATCAAGACCTGATTTTGAAAGCATGTTAAGAAAATGAAGTTCCGGAATGGTTATTTTTCCGTAGTAGATTATAGCCGGAATATCACTTCTGTAGAAGTCGAACAGCGAGGTTATCTGATCGAACCAGCATGAAAGCATGACGCATGTGTTGAACAGATTGTTTGTCTGAATGCTGTTTACAGCGTCAACAAATGCTTTCTGTGCAAGAACTGTTCGTCCGAGATTGTCATTTATCTTGAATCTTTCCGCAAACTTTGCTATCATTGCGGCGTCATTTGTTTTCTGTATTGTATAGTATTTTTCAGCATCGCTGTATCCCGGCTTTCTGAGCTCGGTTAGAAGCGTAAACTGTCTGCCGCTGGAAGTGAATTCTTCCTTCGCGGTATAGAGTGAGTTGTTGTATGAAGTTTCCTCATTGAGGCCGATGCATGCAGTAAAATAGACCGGTATTGTGGTATCGGTGCAGAGAAGTTTTGCCTGACGGATATCAAGGTTTGTAAGCATATCCTTGAAGATGGAATCCCAGTCTGTCTGCAGATATTTCAGCATCAGCGGATCAGATGCACTTACTATAGCATTTAACTGCTGATTTGCTTTCTGCTTGTTTGTGTACTGTTCAATGTTCACCTTGCCGAGATTCAGCGCAAGAGCTGTCTTTATCGATCCTTCATGGAGAACGGAATACTCGTTGTCAGTGTCACAGTCACGGTATGTTTTTTCATCTGTATAGTTTACGTAAGTAACTTTGCATCCTAATTTGCTTACATACCAGAGCCAGTAAACTTCGTGCTTTGTGATCTCGCCGATGTATAGAATGTTGTTTACTTCATAGGTGTTGTATCGGATCAGCCAGCAGAAGAATTTCACCATTGCATTTTTCTGTGCTGACGGTGAAGGTGAATCGCTCTTGACTTCTTCAAGAACGTCCATCATTTTTGCGGCAGCATCGTCTGATGATTTTACTGTTCCGAACTTAGTGATGTCAAGAACTAAAGATGCTTTGAGTTTGTCGAGAAAACCTTTTATTGTATCTTTGTCAGGTTCATTCGGTATATTTATTAAGGAACTTACTTTGTTTACTTCCGGGCTGGCCGGATTCGCTATTGGCTTATCGAAGAAAAGACCGTTTGTTTTTGTTCCTGCGTATAACGATATGAGGAGTTCAGTGAAGTCCTTTTCGTTATCGTAGCCTATATATCTGTTAAAGTTACTGTTTGCCGGAGCGCCTCCTGTTTTAGCTGGTGTTTCAGCCTGCGGTGCAGGTGCCGGAGCAGGATTCTGTTCGCGGGAACGGTCGTATCTGGTGCCGCCGAAATTGATAGCCAATTGTTGTCACCTCTTGTCAAATAATAATAGTCATAATATAAATAATCACAGATTAATTATATCAAAAACAGTTAAATCTGTCAAACTTCAAAGTCGATGCAGGCACGGCTTTTTCTTACTGCACAGATGAATTTTCCGAACTCCTTGTGGTCAGGGTGGTTCTGATATTCTGAAAGTCCTTTCATGTCGTCGAAGTCGCATATAAGAGCGATGTCATAGTTTGTGGCATCTGCTTCCGGTGAATTTGTTACCACGCTGTATTTACGGAGTGAAGGTACCTTTGTTCTTAAAGCTTCGGCTCTTTTAACTGCTTCTGCAAGGTTTTCGCCCTTTGTTTTTCCTTCTGCTTCGTCGAGAAGTGAGAACATTACTATGTGTCTTATCATTTTTAATATCTGCCTTTCGTTTATGAATGTAATGTTTGCCGTAACGCCTGATGTCGTTGACAAAAGAATTCTGATGAAGTATAATTTTATGTGCACCCGCAGATCCTGAGAAGCTGGACGTGCGGCAGAATCAGTGATTTCATAGCTGTATACTATGATTATAATTATACTATATAATGCATTTCAAGTCAATTAATAAAGTGTTGCGGAGGACGGTTTTAATGAAGTATTTTTGCAGACCTGGGGACAGAAAAGGTACATGCTACTACGAGTTTCAGAAAGGCGAATTTGACGAGACATTCTGGAAGGATGACTCACTGCTTATACATGACGACCGCTGGTATGACAGCGGACTTGAAGATTTCTTCTTTGCCGAGATACCTGATCTTGATGAATACGGCACGACTACGGTAAAACGCGAGCAGTGGGATGAGATAAGAGAACATGCCTCAGAATACGACGAGATCGTGAATGAGGCTCTTGCCGAACTCGATGAATGGGTGAAGGAAACTTTTGAAGAATACGACGAATTCTCGATTCTCGGACTGTAATCGTAACGGTGATATGTAATGTACGATTACAAAGGGAAAATCCAGAATTATTTTAAAGACACCTGGTCGTCACTTGGAACGCTTGTTTTCTGGCTCATTGCCGGATCAGTGACTGGTGCGGTCGTCGGACTTGTGGGCGTTGGGTTTCATTATGCAATTGCTTCGCTTACGGGGATCAGAAACGAGCATAACAGTGTCATTTTTCTGCTGCCGCTTGGCGGCCTTCTGGTGGTCTGGCTTTACAAAGCAGCGGGTTTTGAAAAGGACAAGGGTACCAATGCAGTCATCCTGGCTGTCCGTGAAAATGAGGAGCTTCCGTTCCGGCGTGCAGTCCTTATTTTTGTAAGTACGGTCATCACACACTTTCTCGGAGGATCATCCGGCCGAGAGGGCGCAGCTCTGCAGATAGGCGGAAGTCTGGCGGCATCCGGCAGCAGGCTTATTAAGCAGGGAGAAAAGCAAAGCAAGATGTTTGTTATGTGCGGAATGAGTGCCTGCTTCTCGGCTCTTTTCGGTACGCCTGTTACCGCTGCTATATTTTCGATAGAAGTAATAAGTGTAGGAATAATGCATTACAGTGCCATAATACCGTGTGTAGTATCGGCTATCACTGCCTATGAGATATCTACCGGACTCGGAGTTGTTCCTACTTCATTCAGTATAAGAATGGTACCGGAACTTCACGAGATAACGATACTTAAGGTTATCCCGTTCGCTGTTGCCTGCGCACTTGCGAGCAGATTTTTCTGCTTTATTATCCATCGTATAAAGCATATAATGCAGGGGTATATACCTAATCCGTATATTCGGGTTCTTACAGGATCTGCGATAATCATTGCTCTTACACTTGCCGTGGGAGATCAGCGTTTTAACGGAGCAGGCGGTGATATTATCACACAAAGCTTTTCAGTTAAAATGGCGTTCTACTACTGGATACTGAAGCTGCTGTTTACTGCAGTCACACTTGGATGCGGTTTCAAGGGCGGTGAAATCGTCCCGGCATTCTTTGTGGGCGCCACATTCGGAAGCTTCGCTTCTGAATTTTTCGGAATCAATTATTCATTCGGAGCGGGACTCGGACTGATAGCTCTGTTCTGCGGAGCTACAAACTGTCCTGTTGCGTCACTGCTTATGAGTATTGAACTCTTTGGCGTAGAGGCGATTCCATATTTCGCGCTGATATGTGGTATAGCGTATCTTGTATCTGGTGATACGGGACTTTACGGTGAGCAGAAAATAATGTACTCGCGTAAAATGCCTGTATTTATCAACAGGACACTCAGAAACAGGAAACCTGAACAGCCATCGGAAGATGTTCAGAAAAAATAATAAAAAGCCTGCGAAAGTTTTTGAACTGACGCAGGCTTTTTCTTTTCATTGATGTACATATCATGTCACAGAAGCGTTATCACCGGATATCTGTGCAGATTAAAAAAAACGGATTCTTACTTATGTTCAAGCTGGAGTTTACGGAAGTCTTCTGTAAGCTTAACAGCATCTTCGTAGCTTGAAAGACTGTAGCATCTTGCGCGGAATGAGGCGGCACCGTACATGCCGGTAAGATACCAGGCAAAGTGCTTTCTGGCTTCCTGTATAGCGATGTGTTCTGGTTTGTCAGACATAGCAAGACGCAGGTGATAAAGCATAGTCTCAAGTCTTGTTTCAAGATCAGGAGGAGTAAAAGGTCTTCCTTCAAAGTAGGCGTCGATCTCCTTGAATATCCATGGATTTCCGTAGGTCGCACGGCCGATCATAACAAGGTCACATCCGGTGTAGTCGTACATACGCAGAGCATCATCCAGTGAAGCAATATCGCCGTTGCCGATAACAGGGATGGAAACGGCTTTTTTTACTTCCTTTATAATGTTCATGTCGGATTTGCCGGAGTACATCTGATTTTTGGTTCTTCCGTGAACAGTAACCGCGTCAGCACCGGCTTCTTCCATGGCAGCTGCGAATTCCACGGCGTTTACGTGATCCTCGTCCCAGCCCTTTCTTATTTTAACGGTAACAGGGACCTTTGATTCAGCCTTAACAGCACGTACTATCTCTGCAGAAAGAGCAGTATCTTTCATAAGAGCGGCTCCGGAGCCGTTTCCTGCTACCTTTGGAACAGGACAGCCCATGTTGATATCAATTATGTCCGGTTCGTATTTTTCTATTATTTTTACGGCCTTTGCCATGAATTCAGGTTCATTTCCGAAGAGCTGAAGGGCGCACGGTCTTTCTTTTACTGTTATTTTACAGAGTTCTTCGGTTTTTCTGTCGCTGTAGCACAGTCCTTTTGAGGAAATAAGCTCGCTAACTGTGTATGAAGCTCCGAACTCTCTGTTCAGTATCCTGTAAGCTCTGTCCGCTACACTTGCCATTGGCGCAAGTACTGCGGTCTTTTTTATTTCTACATTTCCGATTTTAATATATTCCATTCTTTTCACCTTTTTTTATTTGCTTTTTATGATCAGGTTTTACTCTGTTATTGCTTCGTTTTTTCTTTTGCTTTTTCTTCGGTTCTTGCTTTACTTTTTACTTTTTTTTCGATTTTTGCTTTGTATTTTTACTTCTGCTTTTTTCGATTTTTGCTTTGTGTTTTTACTTCTGCTTTTTTCGATTTTTGCTTTGTGTTTTTACTTCTTTTTTTTCTTCGATTTTTGCTTTGTTTTTTACTTTTGCTTTTTAAATTCCGTTTTTTATTTTTCTGTTTTTTTTAAATTTTCATTTTCACTTATTTTTCTGATTATTATATTTCGAGTTTTTCCGGATTTTTGTTTTCTGAAATTTTATAATTTTTTTTTGCTTTTTTGCCTCAATTATTTTATCATAATTTTTCAGATTTTCAAAGTGTTTTTTTATTTTTAAAATTTCTGATAGTCTTTTTTCTGAAAATCTGTTATAATAGAAATAGATTTTTTAAAGAATTCGGGTTGAAAATGGGTTGCAAGAACGCTCCTGCAGCTCAAATTTAATTACCAACCGGTTTAAAGGAGGAAGATTTTTGAAAATACTTGCTATAGACGGTAACAGCATATTAAACCGTGCTTTCTACGGCATAAAGCTTCTGTCAAACAAGAAAGGCGTCTTCACGAATGCCATCACGGGTTTCATGAATATCTATCTGAAGGAAAAAGAGGTTGTGAAACCTGATTGCACAATGGTTGCATTCGACCTTAAGGCTCCGACCTTCAGACACAAGAAGGTGGATACCTATAAAGCGAACAGAAAAGGTATGCCTGCCGAGCTTGCTTCACAGCTTCCTCTGGTTAAGGAACTGCTTAAGGGACTGGGTATAAAAATAGTGGAATGTGAGGGCTTCGAGGCCGACGATATTCTCGGTACAGTGTCTGAGATCTTTTCTTCATCAGGTAACGAATGTATCGTACTTACAGGCGATCGCGACAGTCTTCAGCTTATAAATGACAAGGTGCATGTTAGGCTTGTGACCAATAAGGAGACCATAGAATATGATGAGGCACTCTTCATTGAAAAGTACGGATTTGAGCCTATACATCTTATTGATCTGAAGGCACTTATGGGTGACAGTTCCGATAACATTTCCGGTGTTCCGGGCATAGGAGAAAAGACTGCAACTTCACTTATAACTCAGTATAAAACGGTTGAAGCGTTGTACAACTCGATTGATGAGGCTGAACTTACAAAATCGGTCAAGAGTAAACTGATTACTGGCCGCGAGGCTGCTGATACCAGTAAATGGCTTGCAACTATAGTTAAAAATGCTCCGGTTGACAACTTACCTGAGGCCTACAGAACAGGCGAAACAGACGAAAAAGCAGTCAGCAGACTCCTTACTGACCTTGAAATGTTCAAGCTTCTTGAAAGACTTCACATTGCACCGTCAGCCGTTGATAACAGCGCTGCAGAGCAGACTGAAGCGGTCGAACTGCCTGTAATAAAGAATGTTTCCGTGCTTGATGAGAAGGCGCTTGAAGCCGTTTCAGCCTCGGAAAAAACAGATTTTCTTTTTGAAAAGGAATCAGGAAAACTGAAGTTAATTTGCGGCGATGCTTTATACACATCAGAAGACGGTGAACTTATTCTCAGGTTTTTAGCTTCCGACGCAAAGAAAAGGACGTTTTCAGCCAAACCTGTTTACTGCCATGCTTTTGCGGCAGGTTCATCCTTAAAGAATATAGCTTTTGACGCAGAGATTGCTGCGTATCTGCTTGATTCCATAGCTTCCGACTATGACCTTGGTAATCTGTGTGCGTCATACGGTGTGCCGGATGTTAGCGAAGATCAGGCTGACTATGCTGATGTGATCAGACTTTCAGCTCTCTGCGATGTACTTGAAAAACTTATAGAAGAAAACAAAATGAATGACCTGCTTTATAACATAGAACAGCCTCTTACTGAGGTGCTTGCGTCTATGGAGACAGTAGGTGTCAGAACAGATACAGACGGTGTTAAGGAATTCGGCGTAATGCTTTCGAAGGAAATAGACGAATACCGTGACCAGATCTATAAAATGTGCGGAAGAGAGTTCAATATTTCATCTCCAAAGCAGCTTGGTGAAGTTCTTTTCGAAGATCTCGGACTGCCTGCGAAGAAAAAGACGAAAAGCGGATACTCCACAAACGCAGAAGTTCTTGAAGAGCTCCGCGATAAGCATCCTGTAATAGACAATATACTGAAATACAGGCAGTTGAGCAAGCTCAACTCAACATATGTAGAAGGACTTCTCAAGACTGTTGCTGACGACGGAAGGATTCACAGCGTATTCAAACAGACCGAAACAAGAACAGGACGTATTTCATCCACTGAACCGAACATGCAGAACATTCCTGTTAGAACTGAACTTGGTAGTCAGATGAGAAA
>CADAPI010000105.1 GCA_902789705.1 uncultured Ruminococcus sp. | reverse complement strand
GACCGGTTCGGTAAGACCGGAAGCTCGTAGTAATAACAGAAACAGCAGCCCGTACAAAGCCCCTGTCATCGTACCTATGGTTCGCTGCCATGCGTTCTTCTTAGTTGTATCGTGGTAAGGCTGCAGACACCACAGTGCTGCAAGTGCGCTGTAAAACGGTATCCCGTTTCCGACCGGCAGCAGAGTACGAAGATGATAGACAAGCATACACAAAGCCACTGAGACAGCAGATTTTATTATTCTTCCGCCTATAGGAGGAAACTTTCGCGTTCTTTGCATATGTATCACCTCAAAAAAATAACGGCACTGATGTTCACATCAGCACCGTTGCTTTCAAACTATGTTGATAGTATAGCACAATGTCGTTATACTTGTCAATATATGAATTCTGACTTTTGGACATTGCAGCGGCGGTGCATCGTAAAGACACACCGCCGCCGTTCAAGTTAAATTTTAATAAGAGGATGTTTCAGAAAAGATAATATCTGCGGCAAAGAGGAAGAGTTTCTGAAGGTGTGCTGTCTACCTGAACTCCGTTTATCTTTACCATATATGTTTCAGGATCCACCTCTATCTGAGGGGTCGCATCGTTAAGTATCATATCTTTTTTGCCGACATTTCTGCAGTTCTTTACAGGAAGCACGTTCTTTTCAAGACCGAGTTTTTCCTTTATTCCTGCATCAAATGCAGCCTTGCTTACGAAAGTAGTTGATGTAGTGCTTCTTGCTTTTCCGTATGCTCCCCACATTTATCTGAGGATTACCGGTTCAGGAGTTGGTATTGATGCGTTTGCGTCGCCCATTTTAGCGGCAACAACAAATCCGCCCTTTACGACCATATCCGGTTTTACTCCGAAAAATCTCGGATCCCATAAAACAAGATCAGCTATCTTTCCTTTTTCAATGGAGCCAAGATATTCAGAAATTCCGTGAGCTATAGCAGGGTTGATAGTGTATTTAGCTACATAACGTCTTGCACGGAAATTATCATTGTCAGTGCCCTTAGCTTCTTCAAGCTGTCCGCGCTGCTTTTTCATCTTGTCGGCGCACTGCCATGCACGGGTAATAACTTCAGCAGGACGACCCATTGCCTGTGAATCAGAATTGAGTATCGAAATTGCACCCATATCATGAAGTATATCCTCAGCAGCGAGTGTTCCGTAACGTATTCTCGATTTTGCAAAAGCAAGATCTTCAGGAAGGTTCGGATCAAGATGATGACATACCATAATCATGTCAAGATGCTCGTCAATAGTGTTTTTGGCAAAAGGCATCGTCGGACTTGTTGATGATGGCATTACATTCGGAAGTCCGGCTGCCTTGATGATATCAGGAGCATGGCCGCCTCCTGCACCTTCTGTATGATAAGTATGGATCGCTCTTCCGGCGATAGCATCTCTTGTAGATTCAAAGTAGCCGGCTTCATTCAGCGTATCGGTATGAATGGTTATCTGGACATCGTACTTGTCAGCTACTCTCAGACTTGTATCGATGGCAGCCGGAGTTGAACCCCAGTCTTCATGAAGCTTAAGTCCGACTGCGCCTGCTTCTATCTGTTCGGCAAGTGGTTCTTCTGATGAACAGTTTGCCTTTCCGAAAAATCCGAAGTTCATCGGAAACTCTTCGGCCGCTTCAAGCATTCTGTGGATGTTGAATACGCCCGGTGTACAGGTCGTAGCAAAAGTTCCGACAGCCGGACCTGTACCGCCTCCGATCATTGTTGTCATGCCTGAATACAGGGAAGTCTCTACCTGCTGAGGACAAATGTAATGTACATGGGTGTCTATACCTCCTGCAGTAACTATCATTCCTTCGCCGGCGATAACTTCTGTTCCTGCGCCGACTACAAGATCCGGCGACACACCGTCCATTATATCAGGGTTACCTGCTTTTCCTATTCCGGCGATCTTTCCGTCTTTTATTCCGATATCTGCTTTTACAATGCCCCAGTAATCAAGAATAAGTGCATTGGTTATGAGAGTGTCAAGGGCACCGCCTGCATTTGTGATATCAGACTTCTGACCCATTCCGTCACGTATTGTCTTTCCGCCACCGAACTTCATTTCGTCGCCGTAAACCGTATAATCCTTTTCAACCTCAATGAACAGGTCGGTATCACCGAGACGTACCTTGTCGCCTGTGGTAGGGCCGTACATTGAAATGTATTCTTTCTTATCTATTTTTTTCATTATGGCTATCCTTCTTTAATATATAAAATTTTTCAGTTCTGCTTTCTTCAGTGAAGCATTCAGCGCAGCCGGAACTGCCTGTGCATCAGTCAGAGAATTGAGTCCCTTTATACGTTTATTGCCAGCAATCTCTACGAGCTGCACTTTCTTTGTGTCACCCGGCTCAAAGCGAACAGCCGTTCCGGACGGTATGTCAAGTCTGTATCCGAAGGCTTCGCTGCGGTCAAATGAAAGAAAACGGTTGGCTTCAAAGAAATGAAAGTGCGAACCAACCTGTATTGGTCTGTCGCCTGTATTTTTTACGCTTATCGTTTTAACAGCATATCCTTCATTGATTATTACTTCAGAGCTTCCTGCAATGAATTCGCCTGGTACCATAATGTAATCACTCCTTATCTGATCGGTTCGTGTACAGTAACAAGTTTTGTACCGTCATCAAATGTTGCTTCTATCTGTACTTCCGGTATCATTTCCGGAACTCCTTCCATGCACTCATCTTTTTTAAGAAGAGTAGTTCCAAGTTCCATAAGTTCACGTACTGTCTTTCCGCGCCTTGCAAGTTCCATAAGTTCGGACGTGATAAATGCTTCTGCTTCCACATAATTCAGCTTAAGCCCGTCTGCCTTTCGCTGCTTTGCAAGCTCACCGGCAGTATGCAGCATAAGCTTTTCCATTTCTCTTGGTGATAATCTCATTTTATTCATCCTCCGAAAAAAACAAAAGGTGCTTCAGGTATTCACATTACCATCAGCACCTTTGCTGTTTAAATTTTATAATCCTATTATAATAATTCATAAATTCAAATTCAACATAAAAAATCAGACAAACCACTATAAAAATTCGGTATTATTATCCGATTGACTTGGATGCCTGTTGAATGTTATACTTTCAATATAGTTAAGCAAAGGTGCTGAAAAGACGTTCCGGTCATACACGGAATATCTTTTCAGCACCTTTCTTTTTCAGGAGGTCATTCTATGTATAAAGTACTGATAGCCGATGATGATTATGCAGTAAGATACGCATATTCAAAAATGAAAATCTGGAATACCAACGGATTTGAAATTACAGAACAGGTATCTGACGGCAGACTTGCACTTGAGGCAGCAAAGAGGGAAAGGTTTGATATCATAATAACGGATATATGTATGCCGCTGCTTGGAGGAATAGATCTTCTGCGTGAAATTAAAAACGGCAGTATCGATTCGGAAGTTATATTTGTGAGTTCCTATAATGAGTTTGAATATGCAAGACAGGGACTCATTCTCGGAGCATTTGACTATATACTGAAACCGGTCAGAAGCTATAAGCTTGACGAAGTCCTCAGACGGGCAAAGGAAAAGCTGGATGAGAAGACATATAACCGTATATCCGGATCATGCGTGAAGATGGCATTTCACTATTTTGGTGCTGAGCCGGACAATGCATTTTCAGAAAAACTTTATCAGTATCTTTCTGAAAATGAGAATGTTGTCATCACTATGGATGATGCAGCATCATGTTTCAACATATCAAAGGACTATTTCGGAAAACTGTTCAAGCAGAATTTCGGAGTATCATTTACCCATTTCTATTCTGTTCTTAAAATTGAATATGCCAAGACACTTATAAGAGAGTACAATTACAAGGCGTATGAGATAAGCGATATGCTCGGATATTCATCAAGGGACTATTTTACGAAGATTTTCAGAGAAGTCACAGGAACTACTCCGACAGAATATAAAAAAGCGGTTTTCTGATTTTTTATCTTTTTATTTCTGATTTTTTATGTTTCCATTCTCTCCGGTCTGTGTTATACTCAGAGCATAGAAAAAACAGAGACGAGGTGAGACGAAGTTGGATAATTACGTGATAACGATAGCCAGAGGATTCGGAAGCGGAGGCAAACAGGTTGGTCTTGAACTTTCAAAGCTGCTTGATATTCCGTGTTACGAAAGTCAGATCCTGGCGATGGCGTCCAATTACAGCGGAGTAAGCAAGGATCTGTTTTTTCAGGTAGATGAAAAGCTGAGAGGTTATCATCTTATCAAAAGGCTCATGAGAGCAAACAACAGGGATGACATAGTGGAACCGACTGACAGAAGCTTTTTTTCCGACGTAAACCTTTATAATATACAATCAAAGATGATCAGAGAACTGGCCAAGAACCAGTCGTGTATTATAATCGGAAAATGTGCAAACCACCTTCTGAGAGATTACGATAACACGGTGAGTGTCTACATTGAAGCTCCGAGAGCATATTGTGTAAAACGAATAGTCGAAAGACTTGGAGTTACAGAAGATGAAGCTCACAAAATGATCTGGCAGACAGATAAATACCGTGCTGATTATTACAAGTATTACACGGGCGGTGAAAACTGGACTAATCCCGTGCTTTACGATATGACACTCAATTCTGCAAGAATGGGTACTGAAAAAGCAGCACAGGTAATCATAGAGTATCTGAAAATCAAGCTGGGTGATGATATAATCACCAAAAAAGGTTCACCGGAAAACGTCAAAGCTTTAAAACAGCTCGGACTTTTCAATGAAGGAGAACAGAAATGAATATTCGACAATGAGGTCGGTTTTATGGCAGACAAGCCATTGAACCGGCCTTTTTTCAGTAAAAGAAGATACAGTTTCCTTTACTGACGCCTGAACGTTCAGAAACTTACATGTAAGTTGATGTGCAAAGGGCAATATATATTAAGAAAGGGTAATCCATATGAAAAAGTTTAAAAGACTCCTTAGCGTACTTTCTTCCGCAGCACTTGCTGCTGCAATGTTCACATCCTGCGGCACTCAGGCCGGTAATTCCGGAGGCTCAGCATCAGATTCTCCTGCAGGTGAATCAAAAGCAGGAACCTCATCAGAAGAAACAGTTAAGGTTGGTCTTCTTCATTCGCTTACCGGTGCAATGGCTATCAGTGAAAAATCTGTAAGAGATGCTGAAGTACTTGCCATTGAGGAAATAAATGCTTCCGGCGGTGTTCTTGGTAAAAAGATCATCTACGCAGAAGAAGACGGTGCTTCTGAACCGTCAACATTTGCAACAAAGGCAGAAAAGCTTATCGACAGTGAAAAAGTTGCGACTATCTTCGGATGCTGGACATCATCATCACGAAAAGCAGTAAAACCGATAGTTGAAGACTATGAAGCTCTTCTGTGGTATCCGGTACAGTATGAAGGTATGGAATCTTCGAAGAACATTGTATACACAGGTGCAGCACCTAACCAGCAGATAGTTCCTGCTATTGATTATCTTATCGATAAAGGATATAAGAAGTTCTTCCTTCTTGGTTCAGACTATGTATTTCCGCGTACAGCAAATATGATAATCAACGCACAGGTAAAGAACGCTGGTCTTGAGGTAGTTGGTGAAGAATACGCTGACATGGATCAGACAGACTTCGCCGCAATAATCTCAAAGATTGAAGCTGCTAAACCTGATGTTATCGTAAACACACTTAACGGTACAGGTAACGTTTCATTCTTCAAACAGATGAACGAAAAGAACTATACAAGTGACAGCTACATGACAATGTCATTCTCAATCGCTGAAGAAGAGGTAGCTACTATCGGTGCTGATATACTTAAGGGTCACATGGTATCATGGAACTACTATCAGACAACTGAAGGCGAAAAGAACAAGGCTTTCGTTTCAGCATACAAAGCCAAATTCGGTGATTCAAGAGTAACATCAGACCCTGCTGAAGCAGCTTACGATGCTGTTTATCTCTGGGCAGATGCATGTACGAAGGCAAACAGCTTTGATCCGGACAAGGTTATCAAGGCCGTTGAATCCGGCGAGATCAGCTTCGACGCTCCTGAAGGCAAGGTAACAATTCAGGGCGACAACCACCACCTTGTAAAGCCGGTACGAATCGGTCAGGTAGGAACAGACGGACTCATCAGTGAAGTATATGCAACTGATCCGGTCGCTCCTGATCCGTATCTTACAACATACAAGTGGGCTGTTGATGCAGGTATCCAGCCTCTCGAATAATGTTTTCCAGGTAAACGCTGATTTATTCATGGATCAGCGTGGGACACGGGGCGAAGCCCCGTAATCTCCCCATCGACTTTTCTAATTGTTTTTCTTAAAAATCTACTTTAGTTTTCTATCTCCATATAAGCAGTGCAGCGGATAATTCGAAACTGCACTGCTTTTTTGATAAAGGAGTCTTGTAAATGGTACAGTTTATAAATTCGCTGTTCAACGGTATCAGCTTAAGTTCCATAATTCTTCTTACATCTCTGGGACTTGCGATAACCTTTGGCCTTATGAGAGTTATCAATATGGCACACGGAGAGTTTCTGATGATCGGCGCATATATGACATATGTTGTTCAGCAGTTCTTTATTCATTATCTTCCTGAAAGTGTGGGCGATCTTTACTACATCGCAGCCATTCCTTTTGCTTTCGGAGTTACCTATCTGCTGGGAAGCCTTCTTGAACGGTTTGTTATTTCACATCTTTACGGACGAGAAATTGACAGTCTCCTTGCAACATGGGGAATCAGTCTTATCCTTCAGCAGGCAGCCAGAAATATTTTCGGTACACAGGGCGTAAACGTAACTGCACCTTCATTTTTAAACGGTGGCGTAACTATCGGAAAATGTACATTTTCATGGAACAGACTTTTTATTATTCTCATGGTGGCTGTCTGTATGTTTTTCATATGGATCATAATGTACAGATCAAATTTCGGAAAACAGATGAGAGCAGTAATGCAGAACAGAACAATGGCACAGTGCATGGGTATCAATTCCCGAAAGGTAGATAACATAACATTTTCTATCGGTTCCGGTCTTGCCGGGATAGCAGGATGTTCAGTCGCTCTGCTCGGCTCAATAGATTCCACAGTAGGTCAGAACTACATTGTTAATTCATTCATGGCTGTTGTTCTCGGCGGTGTAGGCAAACTTCTCGGAACTGTCCTCGGATCAACAATAATCGGTTCTGCAAGCATCTTTACCGAAAATTACACATCATCAACAATTGCGAAAGCGATCGTACTTCTGATCGTTATTCTTTTCCTGCAGAAACGTCCGCAGGGACTGTTTGTTATCAAGAGCAGAAGTCTTGATGAATAAGGGAGGAAAATAGTAAATGAAATCTCTGAAAAAGAAGGGGCCGGATATATGCTTTGCAATGATCGCAGCTGTTCTTGCATGCGCTCCTCTTATGCTTAATGCCGGTATACTTAACAGTTCATCGATTGTTCTGTTTCTCGGCAAGTGTATTGCATTTGCTATCGTTGCAATAGGCATCGATCTGATATGGGGTTATACGGGGATACTCAGTCTTGGTCACGGACTGTATTTTGCGCTTGGCGGTTACTGTATGGCAATGTACCTTAAACTGCAGGAGACAGGCGGCGGTATAACTGATTTCATGCATATCGGCGGTATGACTGAACTCCCGCTTGTATGGAGACCGTTTAATTATTTTCCGGTCGCACTCATCCTTATTATTGCTGTACCGGGAACAGTGGCATATCTGATAGGATACTTCATTTTCCGTAACCGAGTAAAAGGCGTTTATTTCTCGATCATTTCACAGGCGCTTACATGGGCCGGTTATTCTATTTTTATTGCACTTTCACCTTATACAAACGGAAATGTCGGTATAACTGAAATAAAGACCATTCTCGGAAGTATCAAAGGAGAAGCTCATAAGCAGGCTATGTTTGAACTGTTCTACATATCACTCGCAATACTGATCGTGGTATATGCAGCAGCAAGATTTCTTACTTCAGGAAAGTTCGGCTGTCTTCTTGTTGCTATCCGTGACGGTGAGAACAGAACATATTTCTCAGGTTATAAAGTTTCAGCATACAAGAATTTTATCTATGTGGTTTCAGCAGTGACAGCCGGAATAGCCGGAGCGGTTTTCGTAAATTTTAACGGAAGCATCACACCTTCTCAGATGACGATATCCTATTCGATAGCAATGGTGATCTGGGTAGCCATCGGAGGCAGAGGAACAATAATCGGTGCAGTTATCGGTGCATTTCTGATCAATCTGTGTGAATACAATCTGAGTTCAGGCAGCATGGTCGAAATATGGCAGTACATTATAGGCGCTGCTTTCTGTATAACTATTCTGTTTTTCAAAGGCGGAATCGTCGGTATCATAACTGAACAGATTCCTGCAGCTGCAGAAAAGCTGAAAAACAGAAAGAAAGGAACAAAGGAGGCTTTACGTTATGGCAGCAAATGATGTTGTACTGGAAATCAATAATATATCGGTATGCTTTGACGGCTTCTATGCTCTGACCGATGTAAGGACAAGAGTTATGCGAAATACTGTTCATTTCTTTATTGGCCCGAACGGTGCCGGAAAAACCACACTTCTGGACATCATATGTGCCAGAACGAAGCCGACAGCCGGAACGGTTATCTTCCATCCAAAAAACAGGGGACCGGTAAGACTTACCGGAATGAAGGAGTATAAGATAGTCAATGAAGGCGTAGGACGTAAGTTTCAGGTGCCTTCCGTATTTGTAAATCTTTCTGTGGAAGAAAACATGATACTTGCGCTGAAAGGTCACAAAGGAATATTCGATTCAATT
>CADAPI010000104.1 GCA_902789705.1 uncultured Ruminococcus sp. | reverse complement strand
AAATGCTGGTGTTTTGCATATTAAACACAGAGAAAGGTATTTGTTATGGAAAAGACATCAACACTTAATCTAAGAGTCAATCCGGAATTAAATGCAAATATCGTTTTACTTCCTAAAATGCCATCAGATATCAATGCATCAGAGATGTCCGCTGAACAAATCCATGAAAAGCTAGAGCGTGGTTATGCTGATTATTCAAACGGTAACGTTTATAATGCCGATGATGTATTTGAAGAATTCAGGAGGAAGCATTCTTGAAAATTCGTAACAAAAATCGCTGCACGAACCGTGCAGCGATTTTTGTCAATTGTGCCGAAGGCACCACCATTAAAATGAGTTATCCCCTCGTTCCGAGGGGATAAAATTATAACAGCGGTTTCGAAAAGGAACCGCTGTCACCTTTTTATGAGCGTAAAAAAATCTTCTTAAGCATTAAAAAATCAGATACATTCACCTTACCATCATTGTTTATATCAGCAGATGCACTGACTTCCGACTGACCGATCATCATTTTGATCATATCAATAAGATCGGCAGAATTGACAACACCGTCTTCGTTAATATCGTATTCTGTATTATCAGAATCAAGCGGTACGAACTTAAATTCCCATTTCTCAGCAAATTCCTGAGCTGTTGAACCGGTATAACCCGAAACAGTACCATCGAATTTGCAGGTCTTCGTTCTAATTTCACCCGAAACAGAATCTTCAGCTTCTTTTCTTATTTCAAGGCACTGGTCGTTTTTGTTTTCTATTATGCAATCCGGATTAAGAATTGTAATGGATTCAAATCCTACGCATTCACTTAGTGCACTAATATCAAATTCTGAAACCGATTCGGGCAATACAATGTTCTTCAGCCCGGATAACTCGAACGCTCCTTCCCCTATTTTTTCAACTGAAGAAGGTATGTCCAATGATTCCATGGCCTTGCAATCTGCGAAAGTCATGTAATCTATTTTCTTTAATCCATCCGGAAGTTTTACAGATGAAAGTTTCGGACAAGCCGCAAACGCTGCTCTGCCGATATATTCTACACTATCAGGTATATTTATAGATTCCAATCTTACACATAACCAAAACGCATTATCATCTATTCTAAGCAGCGAATCCGGCAAAGAAACATCTGTCAAATAAAAACAAAAGCCAAAAACACCCGGACTTAACTCTGTTATCGACTCAGGTATGGCTATGGACTCAAGAACGGAAGCACGATAAAAAGCCAATTTTCCAATATGTTTTACAGATTCGGGCAATTTAACAGTTGTAAGACAGGAGTTATAGCTAAAACCATAATCACAGATCTCAGAAACGGTGTCAGAAACAGTATATTCTGTGTCTTTTTTACCACCCGGATAATGAATAAGCTTCGTCTGGTTTTTGTCATACAGTACACCGTCTTTTACCGAAAAATAATCATTATCACTATCCACAATAAATTCTTCAGTATACTTACTTTTCATAAAAGCTGCCGGAGCTATTTCCTGCACGCTGTCCGGAATAATATACTGTTTGTCCTGCATTTCAGACGGATAATAAATAAGTTTTGTTTTATCCTTATTATACAAAACTCCATTGTCATCACAGAAAACAGGATTATCCTTATCTACGGTTATCTTCGCTATATTACTCAATTCAGATTCATTTATAGTCGTCAGTGTTTTCGGCAAAGAAAGAATGATCGGACTGCCATCAGAAAACAGACTGCCATTAGTAGAATATACGTTTTGTAATACAGTAACTTTTACACCATTACATTCTTCCGGAATGACAATATCTACTACGTTCGTTTCCTCTCCGTATACAGAGACACGTACTTCAGCATGATCGGAATAAATATAAAATATCATCTCTCCATCTGAAGCTGTCAGACATTTGTTCCCATCATCGTCAATCCATGACCTTGCTTCTATTTCCAGCGCACTCACCGTTTCAATATCAGCATATCCATAAACTGAAAAAACACCAGCCGCTATACACAGTGACAGCAATCCTGAAATAATTCTTTTCATCACATATACCCTCCATGTTTATTACAGTAAACATAAGCAGATTTTGCGTTTACTATAGAATGATAAAATTATACCACTATTCCAGTGTCAAATCAACAAAGTATGATTTTTTGTTTTCAACAGATATTTCTGTGTGTGTTTAAAAAGCTCCGGAAGCGTAGTCAAAACACTTCCGGAGCTTTGATATTTTCAGAAGCTCACTTATCCTTCTTTATCTGCCTCCTGACATCCTGATAAAACAACCCGCACTCCGTGCAGTACCACACCAGTCTTCCGTATCTGTACAGCGGGATGTTGAGCTGCAGATTCCACTCCGGATACTGTTTGTATATCTGCACGCTGCTGTCAGTCAGAAATGCAACGAATGAAATGTAATGTTCCTTTGTCATGGAATGTTCCGATGAAATGTACCATTCACCGCCGATATCCTCAACATTCAGCATTTCACTCTCATCAGCCTTCTTCGGTTCCATGGCCTCCAGTTTGCTGCCGCAGCATGTTATCGCCGCTTCAGATGTGGCTGTTATTATGTTTCCGCATTTCTTACACACATAAAATTTAAGCTTTTTCATTTTACCCTTCTCGCTTTCGTTTTTATTTATCTCACCGGAAAGCAGGATCTGGACATCTGTACCGAACACCTCTGCAAGAGAACTTAGCAGAGATACATCCGGACAGCCGTTGCCGCACTCCCATTTTGAAACTGCCTTGTCGCTGACATTTATAATATCGGCAAGCTGTTTCTGTGTAAGTCCCTTTTCCGTTCTGAAATATTTTATAAGTTCACCTGTTTTCTTCTGATCCATTTTCAATCTCCTCACTGTATTTCGTTCCTCTTCTGTTTCCATTATATCCGACACACGCATTTCCGTCAATCCACGTATCGTAGATAATGAAATAACCATTCACTCACAAAATATCTTTTAAAAAGTTGTGTAATATGCTGTTTTTCAATACCCGTTATGAACTTTTACCATAATATCATTGAAAATTCGTCGTAAAAATGGTAAAATAAAATATATCTATCTATACTAATGATAGAGGGGGGGGTGACAGGACTCGTGTGGGATTACTTTATCTACTACTCATCTTTTAATATATTCGGGGTAATTATATTTGGTATCATGCTCGCTCATGACAGAATGAGCATTGATAAACAGGAAAAACAGCTGAAATATGATAATGCCCTTATCGCTTTCATGCTGTATTTTTTATCTGATTCCATATGGTCCGGTGTTGACTCCGGAGTGTTTCCGGCAACCAGATGCTCAGTTCTGCTCACTGATCTTTCCAATTACATTATCATGACAGCCATCACATACACATGGCTCAGATATGTAATGGCCGTGGAACAGATCCCGAACAGAAACAAGCTTTCAACGAAAGCAAAACTTTTGCTTCCCTCTATTTTTTCGCTTATCGGAACCATTGTAACATACCTTGCCGCTCCTTCTCTTCTGCTCGATGCAGATCTGAAAAACACCAATATTTTTGACATTTATCTCGTTACCCTGCCTTACGTCTACATAGTCGCAGTAATAATCTACACAATGCGCAAGGCAATAACAGAAAAAAATCCTGTCGAGAAAAAGAAACACTTACACATAGGTCTTTTTCCGATAATGGTAGTGATGGGCGGTCTTCTGCAGATGGTGCTCATGCCGGAACTTCCAATCTTCTGTTTAAGCTGTACTATTCTTATGCTTATCTTCTACATACAGTCAATGGAAAGTCAGATCTCGGTAGATCCGCTCACCAAACTCAGCAACCGCGGACAGCTTGAACGCTATATAGCGCAGAATCCCAGCGCCAAAACGGACGGACGCTGCACCTATGTTATGATGATCGACATAAACGATTTTAAAATGATAAATGACACCTACGGTCATGCGGAAGGCGACTGTGCACTGGTCATTCTGTCCCAGTCACTTGTAAAGGCCGTCCGTGAGCATACCTATCCCGTATTTCTCGGCCGTTACGGCGGCGATGAATTTGTTCTTATTGCACATCCTGCCTCGGATGACGAGATCCCTGAACTTGAAAGCGAGATCCGGGAATGTATCCGTCTCAGATGTGAAAGCGACCATAAACCATATATCCTGTCCGTCGGAATAGGATATGACAAGCTTCTCGAAGGAGAAGACAGTTTACAGAAATGCATGCAGCGAGCCGACGAAAAGCTGTATTTAAACAAGGAATATGTAAAATCGAATGAGAAAAGCACAGCGCAAGCGTAATTTGCAGGTGTGCTGAGAACTAAGGTTACAGCGACAGTCAGATACTCTCTGTCCGTCCTGTAAAAACGGAGGATGCAGATATGAGCAGAGATTACCAGTCATTTGTTGATAATTTAACTGTGCCTGCCTGTGTACTGTCAGTAGAAAAGGCTGAAAACGGTCCCCACAGAAAAATACGCATAGTTACAGGAAATCAGGCATATATTGACACTATTGAAAAGCATGTACCGGGACTTAATGAAAACCCGAAAAAATTCATTCCGAACCTTGAATACACAAACTATGTGCCGGAAGATATAAATTTTGAGCAGGCCTGTTTTCAGGCAGCGATATGCCGTAAGAAGGTAAGCTCATACGCACGAATTGACAAATTTGATTTCTGGTTCGACATGCTCTTTATCCCGCTGGTATCAGAAGATGAAAACCTCGGATACTGTGTATATTCAATGGATCTTTCACTGAAACCGGAAGCAGAAAACATGTCCAGTACTTCCGCCGACATCGCACAGTCAGTGCTTGATACATGTATCAAGCTGCGAAGCATTGACGATTTCCAGGAAGCAATGGATTCTATATGTAAAGATATCCGTGCACTCTGTGACTCAGAGCACTGCTGCATACTCATGATGGACACGGCAAAGCGCTCATGTTCCGTCCTGTG
The DNA here is from genome assembly GCA_902789705.1 of uncultured Ruminococcus sp. Lineage (GTDB taxonomy): Bacteria > Bacillota > Clostridia > Oscillospirales > Ruminococcaceae > HUN007. Next base: position 3,860 of record CADAPI010000104.1, on the reverse strand, counting down.
TGAAGCATTTTCCGAAACCACAAAGCTTCTGCCTATGGGAACATATCTCGATGACAGTTTCTATGATATCGCGGAATCATGGGAAGGTACTCTTGCTGGAAGCAACTGCCTTATCATAAAGAACGAAAAAGAGATGGAGATCGTAAGGGAACGAAATCCTGTATGGTGTGAATCCATCACACAGGCAGGCGGCAAAAGCATCGTTCTTTTCCCGTTAAAATTCAAGAACGAACTGATGGGATATATCTGGGCTATAAACTTCAGCGCGGAAAAGGCAGACAAAATCAAGGAAACACTGGAACTTACAACGTTTATTCTCGCATCTGAAATATACAGCAACAGAACAATGGAGCGTCTGCACATTCTCAGTTCACGCGACATGCTCACAGGCGTAATGAACCGTAATGAAATGAACAATTACGTTATAAGCCTTGTAAACAGTGAAGAAACAAGCACTGTCGGAGTTCTGTTCGCAGATCTCAACGGTCTTAAGACAATAAACGACTCGGAAGGACATATAGCCGGAGATACACTTCTCAAGAATGCTGCATCCGCATTAAAGGAAGTATTCAATAAAAAGAATGTTTTCCGTGCAGGCGGTGACGAATTTGTTGTTATTCTTACCGGTCTGACCGAGGATGAACTTTACAGCAAGGTCGAAATGCTCCGCAAAGCATCTGAAAAATACGACCGTCTGGTATTTGCCATCGGCGCCGCATATGAAACGGACTCTGTAAATGTCAGAATCGCACTTCACAATGCTGATGAACGGATGTATGCCGATAAAAAGCTGTTTTATGAAAAGCATCCTGAACTCAGACGCGAAGCCGTTAAACGCACGGATTAAAACAGCCTGATCTCTTTTTGGAACAGGAGGGGTTTCATGTATAATATCAACTGCTCACACGAGCAGAACTTATCCGAAGAATATCCGGAAGCAGTAAAAACTGCTGTTATGAATATAACCGTAAAACTACATAAAACAAAGAACTTTCACATGGCCATGACATCGGCCGCTGCCGAAATAGGAAAACTCTGCGGCACCGATAAATGCGCCATCTACACTGTGGATAAAAGCACAAGACACTGCTCCTTCATAAATGCCGACGGTGTCAGGAAAGATGTGCTTGACCTGATTGCCTCGTCAATGGAACGCACACCGTATGAAGTGGCTGAAACATGGGCGAATGATCTTGGAGACCGCGACTGTCTCATTCTCAGAAATCTTGAAGAAGTAAATGCAATTGACCCCGTCTGGTGCAAATCTCTCCAGAGCGAAGGGCTTACAAACATAATACTGTACCCTCTTCGTTTTCATCAGAATCTCGCAGGTTTCATATGGGCTGCAAGCTTTGATCCTGATAAGATAATGCAGGTAAAAGACATACTTGAACTTACCTCATTCATTATAGCGTCAGTAATTTCGAACCATCAGCTGTTTTCAAGGATTGAACTGATGACCACCGTAGATGCGTTTGCACAGTTTATAGACAAAGAAGAATACTACCGCAACCATCCTGAAAAAAGCAGACGCAAGGAAGACAAAACTGTTTTTGATTCGATGCTTGTAAAAGATATTTCACAGGAAGTGTTTAACTGCAATGTATTTCCGGGAGATCCTCAGCCGACCGGCACAAGGATCATGAGCATTGCAAACGGCGATGTATGTAACCTGACGGAACTGAAAATGTGCGCACACAACGGCACACATGTCGATGCACCTTTTCATTTTATAAACGACGGCATGACCATAGACCAGACTGGACTGGAGCCGTATGTCGGAAAATGTTATGTTGCACGGCACACCGGTAACGTAACTGCCGAAAATGCCGAAGCGATAATGGAAAAAGCGAAAGCCGCAGACTCTGCCGAACGAATACTCATTGCCGGAAAAGCAACTGTAACAGCAGAAGCTGCAAAGGTGTTTGCCGGAGCCGGAATTAAACTGCTGGGAAACGAAAGCCAGACAGTCGGACCGGAAGATGCACCGAAGGAAGTTCATATGATCCTTTTAAGTGCCGAAGTTGCACTGCTGGAAGGCATTGTACTTGAAAACGTGAAAGAAGGCAGCTACTTCCTCAGCGCCGCACCGCTGAATCTGGGCGGATGTGACGGGGCGCCGTGCAGGGCATACCTTTTAAAATCATGATCAGATAACAGTGAACGTAAGAATTTTTGCGTTCACTGTTTTTTATTTATATTGTCTCTTGACTTAGTAGCAATTTTGTACTATGATAAGTATAGTGGAACTACTAAGGAAACGCTGAGCTGTTATAAATCCCGCATGATCAGTGTTTTCCTGAGAAAAGAGAGGTGCTTACATGAAGAATAATTCATCACATCAGAAAATTTCAGTAGCAGTTGACGTTCTTCTTTTCACCATTGAAGACGACAAACTGAAAATAGTCCTTGTAAAGCGAAAGGAAAAACCATTCAAAGGATCGTTTGCTCTTCCCGGAGTTGCCCTGCGCGAGTCTGAAACTCTTAAAGAAGCAGCTGAACGTTCTGTCCGCGAACGCACAGGGCTCAAAAACATTTTTCTTGAACAGCTGTACACCTTCGGCGAACTTGAACGCGATCCGAGAAGCAGAACTGTTTCGGTGACCTACTACGCACTCACCGATCCGGGAAAACTCGATGCTTCCGGTGCAGATGACGGTGTTTCCCTTATTTCCGTAGATGAAATACTTAAAGGAGATCCGGAACTCGCCTTCGACCATCGTGAAATAATAGAATACGGCAGAAACCGTCTCGGCGGAAAGGTAAACTACTCCGACATTGCCTTCGAATTCGTTCCGAAAGAATTCACCCTGCCGCAGCTCCAGCGCGTATACGAGATCCTTCTCGGAGAAAATCTCTACAAGGCAAACTTCAGAAAAATGATAGCCCCTCTGGTCGAAGAGACCGGAAACATGCTAACCGGTATGGCTCACAGACCGAGTAAACTGTACAGGAGAAAACAGAACAATTAAACGAAAAACGGTGTGCTCGTTTGCACACCGTTTTTCACTTTCTATACAATAAGAAAAGCCACCATGAGGTGGCTCCCCTATGGCCGACGACATTACATGTCGCTTAAACGTTAATTCGGTTTCATAGGTATACAGCGTATTTCTACCTGCAATTATATTATACCATATTTCCCCTTTCATGTCAATATAGTTCACACTAAATCATTCCCAGTCTCTGACAGCATCGTTGTAATACTGTATAAGAACCGGCCTTGTAAGATGATTGACTTCTATGCTTTCCGCCTGTTCGTCCTTGCCGAAAATGAACAGCGATTCAAAATTTTCTTCGGAAAGATACCGTGTATCTTCCGGGACCGGATGCTTTTTCTTAAGTTCCGAAGCTGATGCCATGTGGAATCCCCAGTCGCCGAAGGCAGGCACTTCAAGATGATAGGACCGTACTGAAAGGCCTTCACTTTCCATGGTCTTCCCTATGCACCAGTAGGCATTTTTCGCGTAGTAAGGCGAAGTCGACTGAACGTTCATTACGCCGCCTTCATTTAAATGTCCGGCACAGAGGCGATAGAACACATTGGTGTACAGCTTGTTGAGTGCCTCATTGTTCGGATCCGGAAGATCGACTATTATAACGTCAAAACGTTCATCAGACTCTTCGAGGAATTTGTATGCATCATCATTGATCACAGTTAGTCTTTCGTCGGAAAGAGATCCGCCGTTTACTTTAGTGATCATGGGATCGGTACTGCACAGTTCCGTCATACCCGGATCAAGGTCAACAAGAGTTATACGCGTTTCCGGATATTTTAAAAGTTCCCTCGCTGCCATTCCGTCGCCGCCGCCAAGAACGAGAACACTGTCACGGTTTTCCGCACAGCTCATGGGTACATG
>CADAPI010000103.1 GCA_902789705.1 uncultured Ruminococcus sp. | reverse complement strand
CGAGCTCAAGAAGAATACAGACGTATTCACATACACAGCCGACTTCTCAAAGGGCAATCTCTTCTTCCTCGAAGCAAAGGGCAATGTACACTGGTGGCCGCAGGTACGTCACTACATCTATGACGCACTTCCATACTTCTTCCACGAAAATCAGTGATAAAGAACTGATTCCACGGAACACGGAGATTCCGGAAAAAAGCTTTCATATCAATTATTATTCCATTTAAATTATAAAAAACGACCCGCAGACGATTTTAGTTTCGCCTGCGGGTCGTTTTTCTGCACATCTTTATCAGCTTTCAATGTTTTCCGCTTCATAAAGAAAAGCTTCTTCCAGAGTGAGCGGGAAAATATCGAAGAAGAGAGTTTCGCATGAAGCAAAAGCGTTTTCGATATTCTCTTTGCTTTCCTTTATTATCAGACTGTAAACACTGCCGGTTTTTTCGGTTTTTATAACGTTAAGACCGGAAAGTGACTCCTGCGGGAGATCGGTTTTAAATGCCGTGTTTACTTTGAAGAGCGTATTTTCAGAGCCTTCGTTCCTTATAAATTTTACAGTTTTACCGCTTATCATCGCTGCTGAATCACATAGTGCGCTTACTTCGCTTATGTTATGGGAAGATATCACAACAGTCAGACCGTGGTCCATTACTTCATCAAAAATTATTCCCGTTACTGTTTTCTTCATTAATATGTCTAATCCGTCAAAGGCCTCGTCCATCAGCAGATATTCAGTACGCGCGGCGAGTCCGGCGATAATCAGTACCTGACGTTTCATACCCTTTGAGAAAACTGCCATTCTTTTGTCCGTGTCGAGTTTCAGCTTTTCACACAGCGTGTCAAAGAGTTCATCTGAAAAGTTCGGATAGTAGTTCTTTACGAAGGCCTTCAGCTGTTTCGGTGTCATGTCGGAATACCCGTCCACGCTGTCGCTTATAAAGAATATCTTCTGTTTTACTGCAGCGTTGTCGTACACGGGCTCACCGTCGTAGGTTATCGTTCCTTTGTCCGGTTTGTACACTCCGCTCATAAGGCGCAGAAGCGTGGATTTTCCGGCACCGTTTACGCCGATAAGACCGAATACAGAGCCTTTTCTGATCTCAATGTCTATATTTTCAAGTATACTCGTTTTGTCTATCGATTTTGATATATTGCTTATCTTTATCATGGGTTACCTCCTTGCCGGTAAAACGTTTTTCACTGTGGATAATCAGGATCCTCGGGAATGATTGTTCCCCTTGCTGCGGATCCGTACATATGATCAGGTGATCTTATCTATCCTTTTTTTTTTTTTTTTTTCGGTAATTCCTGAACGCAAAGCTTCATATACTGCCTTGTCGAAATCTTCAAGAATGCCTTCGCGTACCGCCGAGTGATCGACCGCAGCAACAAAGCATCCCCGCCCGGATACGGAATAAATGATCCCGTTCCTTTCAAGTTCCTGATAGGCCTTTGAAACTGTGTTAGGATTTACTCCGAGATCTTTGGCAAGCGTACGCACTCCGGGAAGCTGGTCGTTTTCGGACAGTATACCTTTTATTATGAGTTCGCTTATTTTTTTATACAGCTGTTCATAAATAGGTACGCTGCTTTTTAAGTCAATACTTATCACTGCATCAGCCTCCTTCGTTGTATAATGTTCGGTACTTTTTTCTTAATAATAATCATAATCTGTTTTTTCAGTCCATTCAACCTTTTCGGCGTTGCTGTTCTCAATGAGTTTACTGTAAAGATCAGCATATTCAGGTGGCAGCATAAAAGTGAATTTTACAGGATTTCTGAGCCGTGCCATTGTGTTTCCGTATGTGTAGGAATGGTTTGTGTCAGGATCAGAGCTTTCTTTATCGATAACGATAGTAACAACAAAACAGTCTCTGGTATCGTAGTAATGTCCGTAGTACGCTCTGGATGTTATTTCGTCAAGAATGTTCTGGTCGAAATCGGTCAGAACATATTCATAAGGGTATCGTCTTGTTGATGAAACATACGGAACAGAACTGCAGCCGAACAGTTCTTTTTCATATTCTGTTCTTCCGCAGAAGACCATGTACTTTTTGCCTGAAATATATTTTTTTATTTCAGCAGATATTTCTGAGTATTTTACATTTTCTTTTCCGAAAAGGAGCTTGGATATTATTTCAGGAAATTCGCGGTCTGGATCGTTTATTCTGTTTGTGTAATCTTCCTCTACGACCTTGTATATTTCTGATTCCATATAATCTGTTTCACATGGAGTAAAATTTTTTCTGTATTGTTTTCCGTTTTTCATAACGTATTCTATAGCTATTGTGTCTGAACTGTCATAGTGTAATTCGTCGTTGTGATCCGCTGAAAATATATTATAATCTGAACGGAAAGTTTTACTTTCATGGGGTCTGGTATAGTAGTCTGATTCTGCAGTATCTTCTGAAGAATTTCTGAGATCGTTATTCAGTTCTTTGTGAAGATCAGTTATAAGTTTTATTGTTTCTTTATCTGTGTATGTATCTGAGAAAGGCTTGAATTCTATTGTTGCTTCTGCTACAGCTCCGGCATGAGGAACATAGTAATCTGCTCCGAAAGCTCCTGTTTGGGTAAATGCTGTGAAAAATCCGGTTACGGTCACAAAAACGACTGCAGGCAGAACGAGTTTCTTCGGAGACTGTATAAACCGGACTTTTCGTTCTTTCAGTGATAACAGAATTAAATAGATAAAGAATGTGACCAACAGTGACAGTAACAGAAAATACGGAAGTTCCAAGTCTGAATGTGAATATAGGAAATTATTTTTCCGGTATGCGAAAAATGATACCACAGCTGCGGTAAGTCATACATAGACAGCGCAGAACATCGGATAAAATGCCAGTAGATTTCCGGTGACTTCCGTTTTTCTTCTTTTAAAAAGTATGCCGGCTGCGACAGAACAGAGTACGCTTAATGTCATGATCCATATGATCCAGTTTACTGTTCCGTGAACATAAGGGGCTTCATCGTACAAGAACAGATATCTTATGGCATTTAACAACGCACCCAGCGGGCATATACGTGAAAACAGGTAGTCGTAGTTAAAATATTGGGATGTTGTTTCTGCTGAGATTATATTGTCGGTGTTGAAGCACAGCAGATAAAGTGATATGTTTGATATTACAAGGCATGCTATGCTGTCATATACAGTTCCGCAGCAGACAGTGACAAGTACTGTAAAAGAATAGAGAAAGAGCATTGCGATAAGAATCAGAATTTCTGATCCTAATATACCTTCAGGCGGAGGTACACAGTAAAATTGCATACTGAAAAAAATTGTGATGAAATCAGCAGACTCTTCAGTATGACTCCATGAGATCAGCAAAGGAAGAGTGGACAGAACAGCGATAATATACGGAATGATATATGTGATGAGTCCTGCAAGAAAATCAGCTGAGAAAAGCTGACTTCTGTTAACGGGAAGAGACATTACAAGATCAGATCCGCATTTACCGTGGAGATACCGGAAGGTCCATATAGCTGTAAATACTCCTGAAAAGACTGCGGCGGAAGCAATTATCAGCGACAGATTGCTGAGACTTGAAAACAGTATCAGAGTTTCATCACTGTAAAAATCTGCAGACGATTCGTTCATGGCGCCTGTAAGTTGGTTTGCAAGATAACGAAATAACAGGAACATTGGAATTCCGAGCATCTGCATAATAAAAGATACAATGAAAATTTTTCTGTTGTCTTTTAACTGCATATAGAATCGTTTTGAAAACGCTGAACGTGTTTTCGTGCTTTGTCTTTCTGTTTTCTTTTTCATAAAATGCCTCCTTCGGGAAACGGTTTGTTTTTCAGTCAGCGGTTTCACCAGAGTATATACGTTATTCGATGACAATTTCGTTTTTGTTTCCGTCCGTATCGATCTTATACCATTTTACTTTTTCCGTTTTTGCAGACTTCATGAATTTTTCGTAAAGATCAGAGTATTCTGCCGGGAGGAAGAGCTGCCATGTGTTGTTTCCGATTCCGGGATTTGGTGTTATCGCACCGAAAACATAACAGTCCTTCGTGTCAAAGTAATAAGGATAGTAGGCTTTTGAAACTATTTCGTTAAAAAGTTCCTCGTCATATTCTTTTACGGCATACTCCTTAGGGTAAAAATCATTTGATGTAATGTAGTTATGAATTCTTTGCCCGTACAGTTTTTCTGTAAAATCTGTATTTCCGCAGAAAAGTTCATGATCTCCGTTTTTCAAAAAATCCTTGAAATACTGACTTTGGTCCCGCAGAGAACTCATTATCTTGCTTGCATCAGATATAAAAATTCCGGATTCCGAAAAGTTTGTGACACATGGCACATATGAACGTTCAAATTCTTTTCCGTTTTTCAGACGGTAAGTGATGTGTATGCTGTCATCGCTTGGGTACATATGAGCATTTTTGTCGTCAAAGTCGGTTCTGAATGCTTCTGTTTCCGGATATCTGGCTGCGTAATTATTAAGAGCATCAGGATCTGTGAGTGTTGCACGCAGATCGTTATTCAGTTCACGGTTTAAGTCTGTAATTTTCTTAATGTCTTCTTTGTCAGTGTAGATGTTTTTAGCGTCAGGACTGTAGTCGGCAGGCCATACAGGCGAGTGTATTCTGGCTTCAGCTATATCTGAAACTTCAGGGATATAGTACATTAAACCGAATCCGTCTGCGCTTATGCACACGATGTAAACTATAAGTGATATACATGCCGTAGAGACAGGAATTATCATGTTTTTTAAAGCACCTTCACTAGTGATACGTCTTTTTCTGAAGAAGAACAGGATAAAGAATATAATCATTGAAAATGTGACTGCCAGAATGATTCTTATTATATCAGGAGTTGTGAAGTTAGAAAAGAGAGGTTTGTAGCTGCTGCATACAGTATAAAAAATTCCGGCAGTTAAGCACATGACAACGGCGTGGAAGAGTGCTGGCGCAACTATTGTTTTTTCAGCGTCTTCAGCTTTCCTTTTCCTGAAAGCAATGAAAGAGACGGTAAGATATATCATACTTAGGACGAGACAACAGATTATCCAGATCATTTCTGCTTCTTTGCTTCCTGTATCCTGATCATAATAATATCGGACTGAACTGGTTTCAGCTAAAAGGTGGATATGTGAGATCGCACCTGCAGGGCAGAGCCATCCGAATTCATATGGGAGTTTACCGTCATATACTAAGTTAGGGATAAAACTACGGATGAAAGAATGTACTGATACGCAGAGAATGTACACAGCAACGTTTGAAAGAACCAGATATAAAACTGCGTCAAATAGTCTGCCGCAGCAGACGGAAATGAGTACGGAAAAAGTATAAAGACAGAGCATCGCGATAAGGATCTCGGCACAGTTTACAGATAAAGTCATGATCGTTTCATTTCCCGGATCCAGGAAAAAAACTATAAGACACGATAGTATTGCTGTAATGACAAATGGAACAGTGTATGAAAAAAGACCTGAAAGGAAATCGGCAGTGAACATCTGCTTTTTATTAAGCGGCAGGGACATGTCGATATCTGTTTTTGATTTTCTGAAAAGATAGCTGAATGATCTGAATGCTATCACTGTTCCGAATAATATGGCGGGAACAAGCATTTTCAGCGAGAGCCTGCCGCAGTCTTCGTATAGATTTACCTGTTCCTGATATGACAGGTTCATTTTGTCTATAAAATCTGTAGTCATATTCTTCATATACCAATTATCAGTCTCATCTTCCATGAATACTGAGAATAAGTATAGCGGCAATCCAAGCAGCTGCAGTATGAATTCCATGATAAACAGTTTTCTGTTCTTTTTTATCTGCATATAAAATCGTCCCGCAAACGGACTTTTTACAGCCTGCGTTTTGTTTCCTTTCATACAATACCTCCTGTTCCTGGCTCTCAGCGTGGATTCTTTCTTTGATTCAGCTTTGTACTAAGTGTACTACATCTGTTAGTACACTTAGTTTAACACAGTCTGAGTGAAATGTCAACAGTTTTGAGTACCCTGGTAAAAAAAAATACCGGCGTGTCAGCGGCATGCCGGTACTGATGCAGTACACATATGTTTATCACTTTTCTGTGTATAAAATCTGAGAGTGTCAGAATGCTGAGTGTTAGTCAAACTTTAGCTCTTTCCGGCATATCCACTGTACTGAAGTGGATTTTGGAATACAGAGAACTTCCAGCCGTCAGCTTCCTTCACCATTTCTTCGTGATATCTGTAATGTATTGTATATGTTCCGTCGTCATTTACTTCACAGCTTTCGATTATATCTTTTTGCTCGCTGTAACCCGGACTATTCAGTATGATATCTTCAGTTTTTCTGTTTTTGATATCATCTTCAGTTATATGACCGGAATTAAGTTCGGAACGGAGTAATTCGCTTACCTGATTTCTGTTGTAGTCGTCACCGTCTTTTCCGTCATCATATGCATAAATATCAAACTTCAGTGATGAATCGGTTGATTCTGTGATTTTTACAGTTTCCCATGTCTTTTTTAAGAAAACAGGAGAGGCACCGCAGATATATAATCGGTTATTATTTGTGACAAGCCAGTAGTCAAAAGCCTTGTATCCGTTATAGGTACCGTCTGATGAGAAAAGGGAATTCAGATAATCCTGATATCCGTTGTATGAGTACGAAGTTTTTCTGTAATAACGACCATCTGAGATCATGATTTCTTCTTCATCGATATCCGGATTGTCAGTTATAAAAGCAGAATAGTCAGCAAATTTCGCGAATATCTCTGCATGATAAAACTTATTTATCTGTTCATTATTAAGGCCGGAGCTTACAAACAGGTTGTAATTTGAGTCGTATTTTGATGAAATGATGGCAATTGGGTTCATACGTTCCCGGACATCACAGAACTCCATTCTTCCACCTATATCATACACTAACGGAGCGAGGTAATCACTTCCCGGATATTTTTGATAAAGTTTCCCGTCAATGTCGCAGAAATTTTCGTTTTCAGGATCTACATTTATCCGTTCGAGTCGCTGGCAAAGGTCAAAACAGTTTTGACCTATTGATTCAACAGTCTTTGAAATATTTACTGAAACAAGGTCCACACATTCATAAAAAGCTTCGTAACCTATTTCGGTTACATTTTTACCAGTGTCTATTGTTTTAAGCTTCCAGCAACATTCAAAAGCACCTTCCGGTAAAACGGTTACGTTGTCAGGAATATTTACACTCTTAAGCTTGATACAACCAAAAAAAGCGTTTTTGCCTATTTTTGAAACTGTATCCGGAAGAATAATTTCTTCTAAACTCTGACTGTAAGCAAAAGCACTTTCACCGATCTCTGTTACAGATTTTCCATTTATGGTATCTGGAAGTACGATCTTTGAAATTTTGTTTTCTTCATCCCTCCATATGTCATTTGCGTCTATACGGTATATATCAGCGCCGTCTATACGGAGAGTACCGTCAGGTTTTTCTGTATAATGAAGATACTTTATTATTTCATTTTCCGCTGAGGAGTTTTTGTCTTTTGTTTTAGTTTCATTCTCATGCTTTGTTGTTGTAACGCCTGTAGTCTGTGAAACTGCCGGTGCTTTTTCTGTTATACCGCTTACATATATCGGCTCGGTGATCTTTTCAACAGCTGTGACCGGGAACGTTGAAACCTCACTGTTTTTATTTTTTTCGTCTAATATCGTTGTGACCGGTGTATCCGATACAGTAGTGGTTTTCACTTCATCATAATTGTTGTCTCTTTCATCATTCTTTCCGTTCAGAAAAATAACTGAACCAAATACCATGGAAATACATGCTGCTGCTGCGATTATTCTTATCATAATATTCTGCCTCCTTACCGGAACGATGTTTATGATGTTTTCGTCTTCATTGCTGTCGTTGTCATCTTTTGATACATCGTCGTTTCCGGTATGTTCTTCATTTTCTGTATCTGCCCGGGACTTTTTCTGAATTACAAGATCATAAATGTGCTGCTTCTGTTCTTCGGAGAACGCTGATACGCTTTCGTCTATTTTTTCAAGTGTATCCGGTTCCATATCTCCCTTTGAAGATAAGATCTCTGTTACTCTGTCTTCATCTTTCATTTCAGAATGCCTCCTTTGCTTCAAGTATTTTTTTCAGTTTCTTACGTGCACGCTGACTGCGCTTATTGACTGCTGACACTGTTGTTTTAAGGAGCGATGCTATTTCGGCAGCAGTTTTGTTGTAGAAAAACTGAAAAATGAGTATGTCCGAATCCGGTTTGCCGAGTTTCACCACTTCGTTCCAGAGAAAATCTCTTTCGTGTTTTGAAACGATGGTTGATTCCGGTGTTTCTTTCTCTTCCGGTTCATTTGATATTTCATCGAGATATTCATTGTGTTCGTTTTTATACTGCAGTTTCCTGAACATATCAATTGCCTTACGTTTGGCTATTACTGAAATAACAGCCTTGTAGGAATCAATTTCAAAATTCTGCTCTTTACACACTTTCAGTGTCTCGAAAATAATATCTGCGGCAATTGAAGTCACTGTTGCAGGCGCAACCGGAAACGTGAAAATCAACGGCCAAACAGTCACCCTTGCAAACGGAAAGGCATCCACAACCATTTCAAACTTGCCTTTAGGCGAAAACACAATTACAGTGGCCTACAGCGGAGACGACAAATACCTCAACGCCACAACAAGCGTCAAAGTGAACGTCTATGCGAAAGCGGATCCTGAATTGAAAGTCACAGTTGCCGACATCAACGCCGGAAATGCCGCTGTTGTCAGCATCGAAATTGATGATGCCGCAACCGGAAACGTCATCGTGACATTCAACAACACAGACACCCCTGCAAGCATCTCAAACGGAAAGGCAAGCATGGAACTGAAAGGATTGGGCGAAGGAACATACACAGTCACTGTAAAATACGATGGAAACAAATACCTGACATC
>CADAPI010000102.1 GCA_902789705.1 uncultured Ruminococcus sp. | reverse complement strand
CCGAAATAATCTTCGCCCCAGACGTTGTCGAGGAGGGTGTCACGGTCGATGGCCCAGCCGGGGTGTTCCATGAGGTAGTGCAGAATTGCAAAGGCTTTCGGCGTTAATTCGATCTCATTACCATAAACAAAGCAGGTGAGTGTTCTTGTGTCGAGCTGGATGGCACCGCATGAGAGAACTGTGTCTGTTTTTTTCTCTGTTATTCTTTCAGTTCTTTTTAAAAGTGCCGAGCATTTTGCGTACAGGGCGGAGAGCAGGAACGGCTTAACTATATAGTCGTCGCATCCCATGTCGTAGCCCTTCAGGATATCTTCCTCAAGACCTCTTGCAGTTATGAATATCACAGGTATATCGCTTTTCTTTCTTATGTTCCTGCATATTGTGAACCCGTCGGCTCCCGGCAGCATAATGTCCAGCAGTACCAGTGAGAATGCGAGATTTCCGGAATAAATGAGCTCGAGCGCATCGTCACCGTTTGTAACTGTGGTTATTTCTGCTCCCTTTCTTTTAAAATATTTTTCTGTGACTTCACATATCTGAAGATCGTCTTCTACAAGAAGAATATGCATTTTTTCACCTCTGTGATCATGGCGCAGACAGCGTACAGACGGAAACACCGGGAGGAGTATAAAAACTCGGTGTCTCCGTAAGATAGGCTGTTTGCAGTTTTGAAATCAGCGGAATACAATGTTATTTTGCATTCCAGTAAGTATTATAGCGTACCGATGTGTCATTGATATATCATTTGTGAGTTTTGGATATATTTTTTGATCCGATAATAGTATAGCATCTGCAGATACGGCAGATGCTATATGCGTCAGGAAGCCGGAACTTCCGGCATATCAATATCAGATTTGCGGTCGGTTTTCGGATACTTCTTCCGCATGAACTGGAAGCAGATGAAGTGCGCGATAAATGTGATGATCCACGAAACAGGGTAAGATACGAACAGCATTGATTCATTGTGGAACTGCGGCAGTCTGAAAAGTGTGAATATCCAGATTATTCTCAGGCCGCAGGCACCGATGAGTGAGATTATGGTCGGCGTCATACCGTATCCCATACCTCTTATATTACCTACTATACAGTCCATCAGTCCGCATGTGCAGTAGAAGCAGCACACCATGAACATACGTGTCATTCCTGCGTTTATAACTTCAGGACGGGAATCATATATCGCCAGAAGCTGATTTCCGAACAGATAGGCTGCATTTCCGAGTATAAGACCGGTAGCAGCTGCGCACATGCAGGATGTGACCGCTATCCTGTTAAGTCTCGAAAATCTGCCGGCACCTATGTTCTGGCTCATAAAGGTGAGCGCTCCCTGTGAGAAGGAGTTCATGGAAACCCATACAAATCCCTCGATGCTTGAAGCGGCAGCACTGCCCGCCATTACGATCGCACCGAAACTGTTTACCGATGACTGAATAACAACGTTTGAGAGCGAGAATATCACACCCTGTATACCGGCCGGAATACCGATCTTCAGTATTGCGGAAACGATATGCGGGTCAAGGGAAAGTTTTCTGAATGAAAAGCGGAATGCATCCTCCTCCCTTGAAAGACATATAAGGATCAGAACAGCGGATATTACCTGTGAAATGGCAGTTGCCAGTCCGACGCCCATTACATCCATCTTCAGAACAATTACGAAAAACAGGTTAAGAACAAAGTTTACAGCTCCTGCGATGGTGAGGTAGAGAAGCGGTCTTTTGGTATCGCCCTTGGAACGAAGGAGCGAGCTTCCGAAGTTGTAGATCATCATAGGTATCATACCGGTGAAATACACTCTCAGATAAAGTGATGAAAGTCCGAGGACGTTGTCCGGAGTGGCCATAAGTTTCAGCAGAGCAGGGGCAAATATGATCCCGAAAACCATGAGTATAGCCCCGCAGATGATACTGAGTGAAACTGATGTGTGAACTGTACGGGATATCTGATATTTGTTCCCGGCACCGGCAAATTTGGCGGTGAGTACATTTACACTTACAGACAGCCCGAGGAAAAGGTTTGTCATAAGATTGACAAGCGCAGTGGTGGAACCTACTGCGGCAAGTGAGTATTCACTGGCGAAATTTCCGACAACGATGACGTCTGCCGCATTGAACAGAAGCTGCAGTACGCTTGAAAGAAGCAGTGGTATGGTCAGTTCAAGCAGAGCCGGGAGAATAGGCCCGTTACACATATCTATTTCATTTCTGGACTTTGGCATTTGGATTCTTCTTTCGTTAATTGATTTTGGTATCATGAAAAAACAGGGGAATGGAGCGACAGCCCCATACCCCGTGCACATATCTTAAGTGCGTTTATTTTTTCAGATTGAGAATGAACCGGAAAATAAAGCATTCCTTTTTGCTCTTGGTGCTGTAAATACTCTCGGCGAGAGCGTTTGCAGTTTTCACTGAACGCGCGAGTTCCTCGTCGGTTATTTCATCTTTACTGAAGCCTGATTTCAGAGCAAGTCTGATAAGGTCGTCAAGCGATCCCTTTTCTATGAGATCTGCGGCCTGTTCCTCAGCATATTCGGCAAATTCAAGCGGCATCATACTGCCTTTCCCTATACCGTAATGTTCAAGAAGTTCAACTGTGTAGCGGTAAACATTTGCCATTCTTCTGCTGTTTGATCCTGTACGGAATCCTCTTGTCCTGCTGTTAGTCACGCTGATATGTCTGAACAGGATAACTGCAGCGACAAGCAGGAACAGTGAAGCAGCTGATATAACGAATTTTATCACTGCATCTGCCGCTTTCTTCAGGAATCCCGGTCCGTTTCCATCCCCGTCAGTATTGTCAGAACTGCCGGTAACCTCAGGAGCGGTATTGGTCACTGCTTCTGTTTCAGCTGCAGCAGGTACGAGTTCTGTAACGATCTCAGTCACAGGAGCAATTTCCGTTTCAGTCTGCGGAGTTTCCGTTACGATTTCTGTTACAGCTTCCGTTACCTGAGCTTCTTTGCTTCTTTTTTCATCAGCTGAAATTATTCCGCGGTCATAGCCCGGAGTGAACTCGAAAGGTAACCATCCGTATCCGTCAATGTAGAATTCAGCCCATGCGTGAGCACGGGAGTCGTGTATGTACACCTCGTAAAATGAATCCACTTTGTCTGCCTTTTCTATATCTGAAGGGATGACTATATAGCCTTCGGCATATCTTGCAGGGATCCCTTTGAGACGGGCCAGTACAACTGCGGCAGTTGCAAAGTGAGAGCAGTATCCTTTGTGGCTTTCCTTAAGCAGATACCAGGTAAGTTCCGTATCCGGAGGAGTTATACCCGGTTCAAGCGTGTATTCCGCAGAATCGGAGAGTATTTTCTTTATATGTGAACTTATTTCTTCAATATTTGTTCCGTCGTAGTCCGGAATATAACTGTATTCGGAATCAAGCTCATTCATTGTCTCGCTGTTCGGAAGTTTTATGTAGTTTTCGTGGACGTAATCCCTGTATTCCTTCTCAAGATCGCCTGCGGCCGGTAACTGTTCTGCGTTTTTGCTGATACGCTTCGTGTTGACGAACATATCTTCAGGGAAATAAGCATCGAATGAGTAGGACTTTGTGTTTTCAATACGGAAAAATCCGTCCTTTTCCGGAAGAAGCTGATTGTCCGGCGATACGCTGTAAGGTGTGAATGCGTATTTGTTGATCCTGAACCCGGAGGTTATTATCACATGTCTTTTGGCAGGTTCGCCCGGATATACCGTACTGAGATATGAGTCGTTCCTGTAGTTGAAGTACTGCGGATATTCTCCCGTTCTGCTCATCGTATCAAACAGATGCTTGTTCTCAGAGACTTTTTTGTCTGAGAGGGAATACCAGGCATTGTTTTTGTATTCAGCGCCTGTAAAACCTTTCAGATAAACGATACCTGAGACCTTGTCTGTAATGAACATGGTCAGATCAGTCTTGTCGGTAAAAGTTACCTTTGAAAGATTACCGAGCCGGGATTTTTCCGTAACAGGATTTCTTTCGGTTCCGTCCGTTATATTGTTTGCTATTTTTTCAATGGAAAGATCAGATATTGCAGTTTTTATCTCAGTTCGCGTAGTTGTGACCTTTTCAGGACGTTCCACTTTGACGATGGTTATTACAGCGGAAGATACGAGAAAGATCGCAAAAACTGAAATGAGAGTTATTATGCCGATGTCTTCGATAACGTTGTTTCTTAAGTTTCCCGAAGAAACAAATATGTTTTTCCTTCGCACGAAAACGGGTTTTCCGGATTCAGTGTGGTACTGGTTGCCTGCAACTCTCATTGCAAATACTGCCACCCAGTATGAGATAAGGAGAGCGAAGGCCATGTGGTTCGGACTGAAACCGAACATAAGTCCCGTTTCAATGAACGGGAAGGTTATCAGAAAGGTGACTATAAATCTTGGCTTTACTATTGTATTGTAGCACAGCACAGGAACCAGGGCAGCAAACAGAAACATCATGAACAGTGTCAGACAGTAGTATCTGTCAGTGTCTTCCGTTATCTTATACACCGTATGCCCTGCGGAGACTATATTAAGCTTGTCAGCTATTATGTTGATCAGTATGCCGTAGCCAAGTGCAAAGTCGTTTATTTTTTTATATATAGCGTAGCCCCAGGCAAGATAGAGCAGAAGATTTAAGTTTCTCGCTTTCGACGGAAACATGCAGAAAATTGATGAGATCACGAAGAATACCGCCTCGGCGGCGTATATCATTTTTCTGCTGCATTCAAAATCGAAGAGTGAAAGAAACGAAAGAGTAAAACCAGCTATTCCCGCCATGGTGGTTATTATCAGCAGCAGCCGTGAATTGATCCTGTACCTGCTGTTGAAGGCAAGTGAGATCGAGTCGGTAATGTTTATCCCGCCGCCTGTTATTGTGTGGTTTTCTGTATTTCTTTTCATTTTGTTCCTTTTATATAATAACCCTGTTCAGACTTTCTGAAAGATCGCCGCAGTCAGCTTCCACAGCATATGCGGAGTCTGTGTCGCGGAAATATTCAGGTACTTCTGATCCGTCATTTATGTAAAGATAGGTTTTGCGTTCTGCGTTGTTCAGTACTGTAAAATTATGAAACAGTTCATCGGAGAGTACCGGTGAGATGTAGATCACATTTGAAAAATGCGCGTCGCTGTTTTCCGCCTTGCTGTGAATGAAGGCGCTGAAAATATCATCGTATGTACCGGATGAAAAAACTGCACTCAGAAAAGCGGTGAAATCGATCTCGGAACCAATCTTTTCCGTGTGGAGCATTTTCTGATTCGGGTCGTACCAGGCGATTTTATGAGTTATATTGTTTGCAAGCATGAAATAGGAAAGTGACATTGCAGCATCAAGCGATGCGTCGTTCTTTTCCATGCTGTTTTCAGATGAACTGTCTCTGCAGAATTCAAATACAATGATTATCTGGCTGCTGACCGGAAGACTGTATTCCTTGACCATAAGTTCGTCCAGCTTTGTAGTCAGATTCCAGTGTATACGGTTTATCTTGTCGCCGTATACGTATTCACGTATGTTGAAGATCTCGGAGCAGTCATCGCCTGCCTTTATCTTTGAGAATTCCTCGTTGTCGTTCATGGCGCCGGGCGCAGTGTCGACCGCCGGAGTGACAGCTGTAAGCGTCGGAACAACAGCAATGTCGTAAGTGCAGCTGTAGTTTATGACTTTTGAAAAAAGTTTTATGTAGTCGTAAACGCGTATGCTTTTCAGCGATACCTTTATCATGCCGCAGTGAGCGTAGGAAACGCTGAATTTTATGCTCTGTTCATTGTCAGAAGCTACCGGAAGCATGGTGGTAAGTGACTGTGTTTCGTTTGTGAGGGTGTTGGTTATCTGAAGTGACACGACCGCACATGAAACAGGAAGAATTGAATGATTCTTCAGTCTGACTGCGATCCTTGTCGGAACATTCCTTTCAGTTGTGGAACAGCCTATGTCGAGTACAGCCGTTATGTTTCTGGAAACGCGCATCAGAATGAAAAGCTGCAGAAACGGAAAAACGACCGTCAGTATAAGGATCAGAAGCGACATGCTGTCAATGAAGAGAATGTAGAAAAGGATCATGCAGGCAAGCAGAATCAGATAGATTATTTTGCTTTTGATCATCGCCGGACCTCTTACCTGTCAAATTCAGGATGCTTGACCTGTGATGCGATCTCGTCGAGTATCTGAACTGTACTTACATTGTTGATTCGTGCATTTGAATTCAGAATGAGACGGTGTGAGAATACGTCGTGATACATGTACATAACATCGTCCGGAATAACGTAGTCACGTCCTTTGAGCAGTGCAGTTGCCTTCGATATCTGCATAAGTGCTATGGCTCCTCGTGTACTGATACCGAGCTTTATCATCGGGTGCTCACGGGTAGCCTGAGCCAGTTTTGCGATGTATGTGTATATCTTGTCATCAACGTGGATGTTCTCGACTACCTTCTGAAGTGAGATAAGTGTTTCAGTGTCTGCTACCTCGCTTATGAAATCGAGAGGCGAGTAGTTTGACTTGAGTTTAAGGATCTCAGTTTCGCTTTCAAGATCAGGATAGCCCATTGAAATCTTTATCATGAAACGGTCGAGCTGTGACTCAGGAAGTTCCTGTGTTCCGACTGACCCGATAGGGTTCTGGGTGGCCATTACTATAAACGGCTTCGGAAGTTCGTGGGTAACACCGTCTACTGTGACCTTGCCCTCTTCCATGATCTCGAGAAGTGCAGACTGCGTCTTGCTTGATGTTCTGTTGATCTCGTCGGCGAGAAGAAGATTTGTCATTGAAGCACCCGGCTTGAATTCAAAGCTTCCGGTGTGCTTGTTGTATACGGTAAATCCGGTGATATCTGTAGGAAGAACGTCAGGTGTGAACTGCACACGGTTGTAGTCGAGTGAAAGCGCTTTTGAAAAAGCAAGCGCCAGAGTGGTTTTTCCTACCCCCGGAATATCTTCAAGAAGAATGTGTCCCCTGGACAGGACAGCAAGAAGAATCTTGATAATTATTTTGTCCTTGCCTATTACGGCTTTTTTAACTTCATCTATGATAAGCCTTACGGTTTTGATTGAATTATTGTTTGTCATATTTTGTTACATCCTTTTTATCTGTTAATTATCGCTGTACTATAATTAGTCGAAGTAAAGCTAACTTTTATTATAACATTTTTTTGTTCTGGTTTCAATATGTTTTTCATTGACAAAGTACGGAAAACATTGTTATAATAATATAGGGAAACACTGATTAAACCGGAAATCCGGCAAAGCCTGATTTCCGGAGGCGGGATCTGCGGGGCTTCGCCCCGAACCCCACGCTGATTTATGAATAAATCAGCGTTTTCATAGGGAAATTACAGCAAAGAACGGGAGGTCAATAATGGACAAACATAAAAAAGGCGTTATATATATCATTGCATCAGCATTCTGCTTTGCGCTTATGAATCTTTTCATAAGGCTTACGGGCGATGTTCCGACACTTCAGAAATGCTTTTTCAGAAATGTCTTTGCACTGATGATAGCAGCCGCCTCACTTGTCAGAGCAGGTGTTCCGTTCAGACCCGGAAAGGGAAATGTAAAGTACATGGTCATCCGTTCCCTTACAGGCGGACTCGGAATGATGTGTAATTTCTACGCAGTCGATCACATGGACATTTCCGATGCCTCGATGCTCAACAAGCTTTCTCCTTTTTTCGCAGTGGTTTTTTCAGCGCTTCTTCTTAAGGAAAAGGCGAATAAATATGAATGGGGAGCGGTTATCGCCGCATTTACCGGCATGCTGTTTGTAGTGCGCCCGTCTTTCGATATCAAAGTCATTCCGGCGCTTGCAGGTGTTGCCGGCGGACTCGGAGCAGGTATAGCCTACACATTTGTCCGCAAGCTCGGCACAAGAGGCGAGAACAGCATGATAGTTGTAGCCTTCTTTTCCGGTTTCACGACACTTCTGCTCCTTCCGAATATGCTTTTAAACTATAAACCGATGACACCGGTCCAGTGGATGTTCCTTGTCCTTACAGGCCTTGCCGCAGCAGGCGGCCAGATCGGTATCACAAGCGCATATGCCTGTGCACCGGCAAAGGAGATCTCGGTTTACGATTTTTCAATAGTGATCTTTGCCGCCGTCTTTGGTTTTATGTTCCTTGGACAGATACCTGATTTTCTCAGTGTTGTGGGCTATGTTATCATCATCGGTACAGCACTTCTCAAATGGTACTATACAGTAATAAAACCGGCAAAAGCCGAAAATACATAAGGAATCACTGATACTTCTTGGATGAAAGGAATGATATGATGCCGTCAGATTCTTCACGCAGGCGGAAACTCATGCAGGACAGGTCAATGCTCATAGGAGCGGCCGCCGGAGTTGTGCTGCTGATCATTTTTATTATAGTTGGTGCGGTCTCGGGTTCGAAAAAAGAAAAAGCCGGCACAGACGATTCAGGTGCGGTAAGCAAAAAGGTCATATCCTCAAAGCTTGAATTTGAAAAGAAAGAAGTTCCGTACAGCGACATAAGCAAGGGAAGTCTTATTCTCGTAAATGACAGCCATCCTTATACATCAGCGACTGCCGGCGGGGCACTTGTCGATATTGCCGCGGAAAAGAACGAATATTATTCTATAAAAAATTCGGCTATGCAGATGAACGATCTCGCGCTGAAGAATTTCAACAGCCTGATGAACGGATTTTATCAGGAGTGTTCCAACAGGGATATCATGGTTACAGAAGCCTATGTTTCATCTGACCGTCAGAATGTCATCTATAATCAGGCCCTTGAAAATTCCAGAGTCGAAAGCAGGGGCGGATATTCCGAGCATCAGACCGGACTTGCGGTTGACCTCGGTATCTTTCCTGAAGAAGGAAAGTCTTACCGCTACGTTCCTTCGGGTGACTATGCATGGATAAGAGACAACTGCACGAAGTACGGATTCATCCAGCGATACAAAGATGACAAGGCTGAGAACACAGGTATT
>CADAPI010000101.1 GCA_902789705.1 uncultured Ruminococcus sp. | reverse complement strand
CACCGTATTCACAGTTTTTTTCGCACATCTTACAGCCGATGCATCCGTTTTTACATGCAAGCTTTGTAGCTTTTCCGTTGTCACGGGAGGAGCAGAACACGGCGTATCCGGAGTCCCGCGGTATGACGCTTATAAGATCATTAGGACAGACTGCAGCGCATGAACCGCAGCCTTTGCATAGTTTAGGATCGATGTGTGCGATGCCGTCTTTAATGCTTATGGCATTGTATTCACAGACGCCGGCACAGTCTCCGAATCCGGCACAGCCCCAGGAACAGGTACTGTTACCGCCGTAGTATCTTTTTACTGAAGTACAGGAGCGTATGCCGGTAAATTCATATTTCGTATCACAAGCATTACAGTCACCGCTGCAGCGAACGACAGCGTATGATTCTGCGACTTCGCCGGCATCTGTACCGGTAATCTCGGAGATCTTCTTTGCCGTTTCCGTACCGCCCGGACGGCACAGATTCGCTTTTTCTCCTTTTGAGATTATTGCATCCGCATAGTCAGCACATCCTGCATATCCGCATGAACCGCAGTTTGCCTGCGGAAGAATTTCGCTTATTTTTTCTATACGCTCATCTGTTTTAACTTCAAATATCTTAGAAGCGACAGTGAGCAGTACCCCTGAAACAAGTCCTGTGGCTGCGAACACCGTCACAGGAAGAATGTATTCACTTAGCATTTATTTATCCCCCTTTAATTTTTCAAATCGGAAATCCGGCTTTGCCGGATTTCCGGAGAGGGAGCTGCGGGGCTTCGCCCCGGCTCCCCACACTGATTTATAGATAAATCAGTGTTACATTAACCGCCTATACCGGAAAATCCGAGAAAACTTAAAGAAAGAATTGCTGCTGCGATGAGTGTGGCCGGAACTCCCTTGAATGTTTCCGGAACATCTGCTTCCTCAACTCTTGAACGTACTCCTGAAAACAGAAGCAGTACCATGAGAAATCCTGCGCCTGAGAAAAATGCATTTTCTATTGAGTGAAAGAATGAGTATTCATTGTCGATGTTGAGGATGGTAAGGCCGAGTACCGCACAGTTTGTGGTGATCAGCGGCAGATACACGCCGAGAGCCTTGTAAAGCGGAGGCATGAGTTTTTTCAGTGCTGTTTCCACCAGCTGAACAAAGAGTGCGATTATAAGAATGAAAGCAATGGTCTTGAGATATGTAATGTCGAGCGGTTCGAGTATGAGGTGATATACAGGATATGTGACCGCAGCGGCACAGACCATAACAAAGGTAACTGCAGCGCCCATGCCAAGACTGGATGATGCTTTCTTTGAGACACCGAGAAAAGGACAGATGCCCATGAACTTTGTGAGTACGAAGTTATCCGTAAGAAGGGCAGCAAGCATTATTGCAAAGAAGGTTTTCATTCTTCTGCACCTCCTTTATTTTCACAGGCAGCGCATTCGCCGTTTAAGCTGCATTCTGCACATCCTGCAGTGACAGGAGGTTTCTTTTTCGCTATTCTGTTTACGAAGGCGATTATGCATCCGAGAACGAAAAATCCGCCTGCAGGAAGAATGAAGATCGTCATGGTGTTGAGCACCGGAAGCTTTAATCCGAACAGAGTGCCGGCACCAAGTATCTCGCGGACAGATGCGATAAGAGTGAGTGAACAGGTAAAACCAAGTCCCATTCCCAGTCCGTCCAGTACGGAAGGAAGGACTTTGTTTTTGCTGGCAAATACTTCAGCACGTCCGAGGATTATACAGTTTACAGTGATGAGTGAAAGGAAGGTGCCGAGGCTTTTGTAAAGTCCCGGAATATATCCCTTCATAAGCATCTCGATAAGTGTAACGAATCCGGCAATTATAACTATGTAGCACGGAAGCTTTACCGAACGCGGAATTACCTTTTTAAGAAGTGAAATTACAAGGTTCGAACCGACAAGGACAAAGGTGGTGGCGAGTCCCATGCCGATACCGTTGAGTGCCGTTGTTGTAATAGCAAGGGTAGGGCACATTCCGAGAAGTCCCACAAGAGTAGGATTTTCCTTTAAGAGACCCTTTTTGAATTCGTCTAAGTTACTCACCAGCTTCGCCTCCTTTGCTTGTTTCGTTCGTATATTCCTTATAGGCATTCAGAGCTGTGTCCACTGCCTTTTTCATTCCCTTTGATGAAAGCGTTGCGCCTGTAAGTGCGTCTAATTCAGTGGTTTCTTCCTTCATTCCGAGGAACTGTTTTATAAAATTCTTATCGTCCTTTATTCTGGTTCCCACACCCGGAGTTTCGCCGAGACCGATAAAGCTTATTCCGGAAATGCCTTCTTCACCGACACCGATAAGAACGTGTATGCCGTCCTTTGAATATCCGTCTGAAGTGATCTCAAAGGCGGTTTTTCCATCTTCATTTACGATAACGGAATCAACGCCGTCATATTTGAGAACACCGCCGTCGTCGGAGCGCAGCATGGTGTATTTTCCGTCTCCGTATATTTCCGTGAGTCCGGATTTGAGCTCATCGGTTATAACGCCTGTTGTGTCAACGTAAGTCAGTTTGTGAACGAAGATAAGCAGTGCTGCAACTATCGTGCAGATAAGTGTGAGTACCAGAGGAGCTTTTATTTTCTCAGGCATTTTTACCGGCCTCCTTTTTCTCTCTGACAGAACCGAGCGGGATGCTTTCGGTTAATCTGTCGATGTAAGGAGTGAGAATGTTCATGAGAAGTATCGAGAAGGAAACACCCTCAGGATAGCTTCCGAACTTTCTTATTACGAAAGTTATGATGCCGCAGCCGATACCGAAAACGATCTTTCCTTTTTCAGTAACAGGTGTTGTGGCATAGTCTGTTGCCATGAAGAACGCACCGAGGAAAAGACCTCCTGACATGATCTGATAAGGTACGTCCCCACCGGAAATGAGTGTTAGCAGTGCAACAGTGCCGATATATGCAAGAGGTGTTGTCGGAGTAATGACCTTTTTTACCATGAGGTAAATGCCGCCGATAAGCAGCGCAAGTGCAGATGTCTCACCGATACATCCTCCGGTATTGCCGAGAAGCAGTGAGGTAAGTGATGCGTTTCCTGATACAAGCGGAGTAGCCCCGGTCACTATGTCCGTACTTTTGTACAGAGCACCGAACCAGGAGACATTACCTGTCTGCCAGAACTGAGGTGATACCCAGTTGGTCATGTATCCTGCAAAGGAGACCATGAGGACTATTCGTGCTGTGACAGCCGGATTGGCGAAATTCTGTCCTAAGCCTCCGAAAAGCTGTTTTACAATAACGATGGCTATGAAGCTTCCAAGTCCCGCTATCCAGAACGGAACAGTTACCGGAAGGTTGAGTGCAAGAATAACTCCGGTGACAGCAGCGCTGAGATCGCCTATGGTCTGCTCACGTTTCATGATCCTGCGGCAGAAGTATTCGCATACTACAGCCGATGCAGTACAGATGACGATAAGAGCCAACGCTCTTGCTCCGAAAAATACTATGGCGGCAACGACTGCCGGAGCAAGGGAAGCAAGTACAAGTGACATTATCTTTCGGGTAGTCATTTCGGAATTACGGTGTGGTGACGGTGAAATGATGAGTTTATCCAAGTTATTATACCTCCGGGGTGTTATCTTATAAGAAGCTTGGCAAGCTGATTTGTCTCAGCGAGCTTTCTGTTTGCCGGACAGACATAGGTGCAGGCACCGCAGTTCATGCACAGTCCGACTTTCAGTCTTTTAAGTTCATTTTTATTTTTATCTCGGTATGCTTTTTCGAGCCTTAGCGGCATAAGTTCCATTGCGCAGGCTCTTACGCATCTTCCGCAGCGTATGCAGGCAGTTGTGACCGGTTCTGTATATTCGCTGTCGGCAAGGAATGAGTTGCTTGTTTTGACTACCGGAGTGTCAGTGCTTAAAAGACATGATCCCATCATAGGACCTCCGGCAACAAGTTTTTTTACTGTGTTTACATCTGTTCCGGTGAACTTCAGAAGTTCGCTTACCTGTGTTCCTACAGGAGCGAAGACGTTCAGCGGTTTCTTTACCGCAGTTCCTTCCACAGTGATCCTGCGGCTTATGAGCGGTATGCCGTTCTGTGTGTATCTGTAAATGAATGCAACAGTAGAAACGTTCATTACAATTACTTTTTTGTCTGCCGGTATTTCGCCTTCACCGACAATTCTTCCGGTAGCCGAGTAGACAAGTACTTTTTCCGCACCCTGCGGATATGTTGACGGCAGACTGAGAACTTCTATTTCCGGTATGTCGGAAGTAAGCTTAAGAAAGTCCTCGATCACATCCGGCTTGTTGGTTTCTATGGCTATGACCGTCTTCGGGATGCCGGTGTATTTCATGACCAGTTTTACTCCGCCGAGAACGTCCTCCGGTTTTTCAACCATCTGACGGTAGTCGGATGTAATGTATGGTTCACACTCTGCAGCGTTTATTACGAGAGTGTCGATTTCCTTTTTGAAGTCAAGTTTTACGTGTGTAGGGAATCCGGCGCCTCCGAGTCCGCACACGCCGCTTTCACGGACAGCCTTAAGGAATGAAGCCTTGTCGGTTATTTCCGGCGGAGTGCATTCTGCCGTTTCTTCTTTTCCGTCCGATTCTATTTCGACAGCTTTGCAGACCTTTCCGTTTAAAAGCCTGTAGTCTTTTATATCGCTTACAGTTCCTGAAATACTTGCGTGAATCGGTACTGAAAGAGGTGCGTCGGAATCGCCGATCTTCTGACCGGTGAATACATGATCGCCTTTTTTAACTGTCGGTTCACACGGCACACCTATGTGCATTGACATAGGTATCAGCACCTTTGAAGGAAGCGGAAGTTTCTGCGCTTCCGTGCCTGCCGTGTTCTTTTTATGATCAAGTGTTATACTTTTTAGTTTATACATTTTTAACCCCTTTTAAATCATATTTTCACTGATTAAGCCAGCACTCCGGCTTTGCAGGAGTGCTGGGAGAGAGAATGCGGGGCTTCGCCCCGCGCCCCGCGCTGATTTATGAATAAATCAGCTTTTCTTAAACTCCGGTAAAATCAAGTGAGTCGCTTTTTATGATGTTCCCTTTTTTATCGACTGCGACTATCTGAAAATCGTCCGAGTCGAGATATTTTCCTATTCCTTCTGTTCCTTCGGCGAAGATCAGCGTTGACAGAAAATCTGATTTGAGTCCGCTGTCGCAGAATACGGTAACTGATGAAAATCCGGTTTCAGAAGGATATCCGGTTTTCATATCGAGGATGTGATGATAATTTTTCCCGTCTATTTCGGTACAGCGTTCATAGTCTCCGGATGTGGAAACGAAGCAGGACTTTACTTTGGCAGTACCTGCAATCTTGTCCTTTCCGGCTTTGATCCCGCAGCTGAAAATATGCTGAAGATCGCTGCTGTAGAGCAGGGTGGAGGAACCGGTTGATACTACCGTGTATTCCGAGCCGGAGGAGACGCAGATATCTTTTATCATATCAAGTGCGTACCCTTTGGCTGCGGCACCGGGATCGATGCTCACTCCGTTTTCAAGCGTTACCTTGTCACCGGATACGCTGATGTTCTGTTTCCCGTTTTGGTTTAGGAGTTCTGCGATTTTATCCCCTTCAGGCAGCACTTTTTTCTCAAGTGAGTCACGCCAGAGCCCGGTAAGCTCACCGGCGGAAATATCAACACCGTACCCATAGGTACGGCTAAGTTCTTCGCTTTGTAAAATAAAATCTGTAAGTTCACTGCTGCAGATCTTTTCCTTTTTCCTATTGAGTTCAGATATTTCGGAAGTTTCCGAGCAGCAGTCAAGTATTTCATCGAGGGCAGTTATTTCGGTTTTGATCTGTTCTGTTATGTTCTTGTCAGACTTAACGGAAACTACTGTATCCATCGAAAAAAATGTACTTGTATAATCATGTCTGTTATGATAAAATAAAAAAGGCAGTCCTAAGGCGGCCATCAGTATAATCGTAGTAAAAACTGATTTTTTTCTGATGTCGCTCACTCCCTTGACTGCTATAATATGCTGTTCTTCCGGATCCGGCTCCGCCGGATCCGGAGGTGGAGGAGATGCGGGGCTTCGCCCCGTTCCCTCGCGCTGATTTATGAATAAATCAGCGTTTCTGTACTATTACATTATAGCTCAAAACAATAATTTTGTAAATATAAAGTGAACGCAAAAATAAGAATTTTAGGGAAACACTGATTAAACCGGAAATCCGGCTACGCCGGATTTCCGGAGGATGGGAGACGCGGGGCTTCGCCCCGTTCCCCCACGCTGATTTATGAATAAATCAGCGTTTCCTGAGTTAATGATTTGAATGGAGGATTCATGCGTTGAAGGGTTACAGACTTTACATAATGAGACACGGAAGAACTGAGGCGAATGAGAAGGGTATATACATCGGAAAAACCGACTATCCTCTTTCTGCAGCGGGAAAAAATGAACTTCTTGACAAGCTCGATGAATTCGATTATCCGGGAGTTGAAAGGGTATACACAAGTCCGCTGAAAAGATGTACTGAAACAGCAGATATCATCTTTAAGGACCGCCAGACAATAGTTGTTCCTGATCTCCGTGAACTTGATTTCGGAGAATTCGAAGGCCTTGGCGTTGAAGAACTTATAAAGCGTGATGACTACAAGGAGTGGCTCAAGGGTGGAATCGAAAATTCACCTCCGGGCGGCGAGGCACTCTCAGACATGATAGTGCGTGTTTACCAGGCACTTGACAGAATAATCAGAAACATGATGGACGAGGAGTTCAATGCAACTGCAATAGTTACTCACTCGGGAATCATTTCAAACATGCTCTCATGTTTCGGACTTCCGAAGTACAAGCCGAACGAGATAACCTGCGAGCCGGGTGAGGGATTTGAAGTGCTGGTTACAGCACAGATGTGGCATCAGGCACAGGCTTTCGAGATACTCGGCAGAGCACCGTTCCTTAAGTAATGGATCTTAAATTCCGAAACGAAAGCGGGGAAGCCAAAAATCTTCAGTTCTTTCTTCAGAAGGAGAACGGAGTTTCAAGGCGTCTCATTACAAAACTTAAGCGTCAGCCTATGGGAATCACGTGTGAGGGAAAACTTATCCGGACCATAGACGATGTACCTGCAGGGGCTGAGGTCATACTTCACGTTTCCGATGAAAACGAGATCCCGCCGAATGCAGAACTTAACGTTCCGGTGGTTTTTGAGAACGATTCGGTGATCGTGTTCAACAAGCCGCAGGGCATGCCGGTACATCCTTCCATGAATCATTACGAGGATACCCTCGGCAATTATTTTTCTGCACTTTATCCGGAGCTTACCTTCAGGCCGGTTAACCGTCTTGACAGAAACACATCGGGACTGTGTGTTGTGGCCAAGGACCAGCACAGTGCAGCCCGTCTGCAGAGAAGCGTGAAAAAAATCTATTATGCCGTTATCTGCGGTGAGCCGGAAGAAAAATCAGGAAGGATAGATGCACCGATCAAGAGGCAGACGGAGTCGCTTATTACCCGATGCGTTGCACCTGACGGACAGAACGCTGTCACCAATTACCGTATCATATCCTCATGCGGGAAATATTCCTATGCGAGAATAGAACTTGAAACGGGAAGGACTCATCAGATAAGGGTACACTTTTCCCACATCGGTTTTCCGCTTGCGGGAGATGATCTTTACGGCGGAAGCTGTGAGGATGCGGCAGGGCAGACACTTCACTGCGGTGAGGTATCTTTTCCGGACGGAAAAGGCGGGATGATAGTACTGGAAGCACCACCGTGGGAAAATATTCTGCATTTGTTCAGAAAATATCCTTTTAATGAAATAAAGTGAAGCGATACCATTATATCTGTTGTGCATTGTGCGTAAGCCGGTGACAGATGTACAGTGATATATGCTGATGTATACAAAAAACACAGGATACTTACATTTAACTCCATAAAAGGTTTGATTTTTTCTGAGAGTCTGATATAATATTAAACAGTGTAATAAATTTGTAATATTTTAGGGAACGCTGATTTATTCATAAATCAGTGTGAGGGTTCGGCGCGAAGCCACGCAAATCCCATCTCCGGAAATCCGGCGAAGCCGGGTTTCCGGTTTAATCAGTGTTTCCTTTATGATAAACGAAAATTTACGGAGGGAGCTGTTTGTATGGGCAGAAAACGTCATAAGGACGTTTCGGAAAAAAGACATGAAAGTGATAAAGCTTCTTTGACAGAAGAAACAGGATCATCATCTGAAGCCGGAAAAACTGATAAAAAAAGTGACATGACAGATATGACGCTCTGCAGTATCAGGGTTACCGGCGGCAGGCAGCTTGCTTCAAGGCTTGTTCATTACGGTGTTCCGGCGGCAGCGCTTCTTGCATTTGCAGTTCTGCTTAACAATGCTTCTCTGATCGAGTCAAAGATATCCGGTATTTCAGCCTCACGTAACTTAAATGTGACACCGGCTGCCGGCGTCTTATCAGAGGATGTTACAGAAGCTCCTGTAACGGAGATTCCTGAAACTGTTACTCAGGTCGTTACTCTTGCCTCATCTGACAGAAAAAACGGTACGGAAGCAGTAGGCATCTACATTGACGGCGAACTTGCGGGATGCGTGAAAGACGGTGCTGAACTTAAGGCTAAGCTTGATGCAAGACTTGAACAGATAAAAAAAGAACCGGGCATTATCGATGCGGAATATAAAAACAGCATAGAATTTATAAAGGACTTTTATCCTGAGGAAAAGATCTCTGACACGAAGTCAGTTATGGAATATTTAACTGCGGAAACGCCGGAAGTGACCTACACCGGTGTGGAGGGAGATTCTCTCTACTGGATAGCCGAGGACCACGGCATAACCATAGACGAACTTCTGGACATGAATCCTGAACTTGCAGAAGACCCTGATGTTTTCTCGGCAGGTACTGTAGTTACCATAGCAAGAAAAAGTCAGAACCTTCCTGTAGTAGTTACCAAGGAAATCGAAGAAAAAACGGTCGTTCCTTATGA
>CADAPI010000100.1 GCA_902789705.1 uncultured Ruminococcus sp. | reverse complement strand
GAATTTGACAGCGAAGGCAACCGTACCCGTGTCGTTTATGCAAGCAATTTTGACAAGTCCTGCTCAATGTATTTCTGGGCAAGCAACAATATAGGAAACGGAAAGTTTGTAAGCACCAAGGGAAGAAAACGCGGCGGAAGCTATCTTGTATCCGGTACTACCGATGACGCAAGCGGTTCAGTCGGATTTTTCAGACCGGTCAAGAATTACAGTTATCAGGCAAGCGGATATTTCCGTATCCGTTCTTCAAGCGGTGAAGCTACCATCAGACCGAGAGTTGATATCTGGAAAGCTGAATCGATCTCGTTTCTTAACAAAGATTTTCTTGAAAAAAATATAAAGGCTTATGCGGAGTTTTCAGAGAAATACAACGTTCCTGTTTACTGCGGTGAATTTGGTACCGGCACAGTGAGCTTTACTGATGACAAGGGCGGAGACCGCTGGGTATCAGACGTTATTGATATTTTCAATAAGTACAGGATAAGCTATAACTATCATACATATCACGAGGAATCCTTCGGACTTTACATGAACAGTTCTCTTGAACCTGCAGCAAACAGAAATGAACTTCTTTACGAGGTCCTGTGCAGAAAAAACAAGTAAATACAAGGCCTGGCCAGTGTGCCGGGCCTTATTTTTTCGCCATGTGTCCATTAACAGACGCACAGATACATTTGTGCAGATATCACGGAAACAGTAACAAAAAAAATATGGCGGATTTGTTGATTTTTTCGTAATAATGTGTTATAATTTAAGTTGTGTGAATTCGAACAATAACTTCACTATATATTATAACGGAGGAATTAAGATGAAAATTTCTTTTTCTACAGGTGCCTGCTCTGGTTTCAGCTGGCCTGATGTTTACTCTATGGCCAAGGACTTCGGTTATGACGGAATGGAACTAAGAAGCCACGGCCAGGTCGCTGACATGATGTTCTCAAAACAGTTTTCCGAAAAAAATGTTGACAAGACTCTGTCTGTACTACGCGGAGTAAATCTTGAAATTCCATGTGTTTCATCAGGATGCTGTCTTAAATACAGGGAGAACGAAGAGGCTAACATTGCAGAAGTAAAGGGATTTATCGATCTTGCAGAAAAGGTTTCCTCACCATATGTAAGAGTCCTTGCAGACAAGGCTGCCGGTCCTGTTGACGGCGATTCAGACGATGACTACGTAGCAGAAGTTCTTAAGAAGCTTGCATCTTACGCAGCCGGAAAGAACGTTACACTTCTCGTTGAAACAAACGGTGTGTATGCTGATACTGCCCGTCTTAAGACTCTTATCGACAAGGCTGATTCTCCGAACGTTGCAGTTCTCTGGGACGTTCATCATCCATACAGATATTTTAACGAAGCTCCTGAAAAGACTATCGAAAATGTCGGCAAGTTTATCAGACACGTACACGCCAAGGACAGTATAGTAAAGGATGACAAGATCCAGTTCTGTCTCATGGGCGAAGGTGATCTTCCGCTTGACAGCTTCTGGGAAGAACTCGAAGGAATAGGCTACGACGGATATATCTCATTTGAATGGGTAACAAAGTGGGGTGCAAGCAGCATTTCAGAAGCCGGTATCGTATTCCCGCACTTTGCTGAATACTGCAAGAGATTTACTGAATCTGAAAGCAAAGAGCTCCCGAGCAACAAGTCAAATACAGGTAAGTATCTCTGGAGAAAGAACAAGCTCATTGCCAAGACATTCCCTGATGTACTTGACAGAGTGTGTGAAGAGTTCCCTGAACAGTACGCTTTCAGATATACAGAACTTGACTACATCAGAACATATCCTCAGTTCCGCGATGACGTAGACCAGTTCGCAAGAACTCTTATTGCTCTCGGAGTAAAGAGAGGCGACCATGTAGCTATCTGGGCTACAAACGTTCCGCAGTGGTACATCACTTTCTGGGCTACAACAAAGATCGGTGCAGTTCTTGTTACGGTAAATACAGCTTACAAGATTTATGAAGCAGAGTATCTTCTTAAGCAGTCCGACACTCATACACTCGTAATGATCGACGGCTTTAAGGATACAAGCTATACTGAAATAATCAACGGACTCTGCCCTGAACTCAAAACTTCTGAACCTGGAAAACTTGAATCAAAGAAACTTCCGCGTCTCAAGAACGTTATTACTGTCGGTGCAAAGATTGACGGTGCATATACATGGGAAGAAGCTCTTGAACTTGCTGATACTGTTCCTCTTTCGGAAGTTGAAAAGATGAGAAGCAAGATCGAATATGATGATGTCTGCAACATGCAGTATACATCCGGTACTACAGGGTTCCCTAAGGGTGTTATGCTTACTCACTACAATGTTGTAAACAACGGTAAGGCAATTGGTGACTGCATGGATCTTTCAACTGCTGACAGAATGATGATCCAGGTTCCTATGTTCCACTGCTTCGGCATGGTCCTTGCTATGACAGCATGTATGACACACGGTTCAACCATGTCTCCGATAACAGCTTTCTCACCAAGAAAATCTCTTGCGTGTATCAATCAGGAAAAGATCACTGCTTTCCACGGCGTTCCTACAATGTTTATTGCAATGCTCGGACACTCTGACTTTGAAAAGACTGACTTCTCACACATGAGAACCGGTATCATGGCAGGAAGCCCGTGCCCGATCAAGGTTATGCAGGAAGTAGTTGAAAAGATGCATATGACTGACATTTGTATCACATACGGTCAGACAGAAGCAAGCCCTGGATGCACAATGAGCCAGACTGATGACTCACTTGAAGTTCGTGTAAACACAGTTGGACGTGCAATGTTTGGCGTTGAGTGCAAGATCGTTGACCCTGAAACGGGTGAAGATCTCCCTGACAACACTGACGGTGAATTTGTTGCAAGAGGCTACAACATCATGAAGGGTTACTATAAAATGCCAGAAGCAACTGCGGCAGCTATTGATGCTGACGGCTGGCTCCACACTGGCGACCTTGCAAGAAGAACACCTGAAGGGTACTACAAGATCACCGGCCGAATCAAGGATATGATCATCCGCGGCGGCGAAAATATTTACCCTAAGGAAATAGAAGACTTTATCTACACTCATCCGAAGGTAAAGGACGTTCAGGTAATCGGTGTTCCGGACAAGGCTTACGGCGAAGAGATCATGGCTTGTATCATTCTCAAGGAAGGCGAAACTTCCACACAGGATGAGATCAAGGATTATGTTCTTGCAAATATGGCTAAGCACAAAGTTCCGAAGTACGTTGACTTTGTTGACTCATTCCCAATGAATGCTGCCGGCAAGATCCTCAAGTACAAGATGAGAGAAAATGCGGTTGAAAAACTCAAGCTTCAGGAAGATAACAGCATTGTTACTGCCTGATTTGGTATCAACTTAAGCTAAGGAAACACTGATTAAATCGGAAATCCGGCTTTGCCGGATTTCCGGAGGTGGGATTTGCGGGGCTTCGCCCCGGGACCTCACGCTGATTTATTAATTAATCAGTGTTTTCCTAATATTAAAACTGCTCCTGTTTCAGTCGGATGAAACAGGAGCTTTTGCATTTATATCGTTAACATATACTATATTATACGTTAACAGCACTACGCGGGTTAACGGGATAACTACTGGCGACGTTAACAACAAAGCAGGTTAACCCCAAACGGGTAACCTGCATCTTTTTATTCTATTATGATAGCCTGCTTGTCAAGCTGATTGTATATCATTTTAAAACGGTCTCTGTTGTATTTCATCATACCCTTGAGTGGATCGGCTGCAATTACAGTATTGTCTTTTTTGTCGTATCCGCAGAGTACCATGCAGTGTTCATTATTGTACCACTGTACCGGTGTTTCATTCTGATCGTAGTAAGCGTCTGTAAGCTCAACGTCCATCAGATTCATGCTTGCCCAGACTATAACCGGAACATCATTGTCGATATATTCGAAAAGATCATCAAATTCCGTTCCGCTAATGTTCCATGCCGTAACATCCATGGTTCTCTGGATAAGATATCTCTGAGCGGCTTCAACGATAACCGGTGCATAGCATCCGTAACCGCCGTCTGAAGCAGGATTTCCGATAAACGCCTTGTCAAAGCCTGTGCTTCCGAGAGCAGCAGTTGTGAGATAATTCTTTGCAAGTTCCGTTTTGGTAACATCATATTCTAAGTAGTTAAGAACACTTGTAAGAGCTGTGACCTCGCATCCTGTCGGGAGTTCCGGCAGCTGCATGACGCAGTTCATATTTATCCTGTGTTCTGACTTTTCAGTTTCTTTGTTTAAATTGACTATCGGATCTTCAGTTTTAACGCTGTCAAGTCCGATTTCCGGTCTGTTATAGCTTTCAACCAATTCAACCGGAACAATTTTATCTGTAAACTCATCATCAAACAGATTCTCATTCTTCCTTACAGAACAGGAACATAGCCCTAATAGCAGTGCGCCTGCTGTGATGAGTGGTGTTATTCTGTATTTCAAGTAATTTACTTCCTTTAATTCAATTTTATATTATTATTATAATGAAAAAAATGAATTTGTCAATAGACAAGTTGGCTAAAATTTTCGAGTATCTCATGTAAGATACGGCTGAAAATCTTTTTTCAGTTTGTAAATCAGTTTGCAACCTGTATTTTTGTACATATTATGCCCTTGATAATTTGTTTTCATTGTGATATACTTATACAGGTGTGCTGTTCAGTGAGCAGCACGAATTAAATCGTAATGATAAATTATGAAACGGGAAAAAAGGTGCATTATGAATTATAAAACATTTGGAAAAATGCTTCTTGCTGCAGTTATGTTTTCTGCAGTCGCAGCATCGGGAAGATTAACTGATCCGGCTGGCTGGAAAAACGCTCAGGCTGAATCAGCTTATACCTATACTGCTGCAGATATTATAAGACTTAAACAGTGCTTTATGGGTAAAACAGAACTTGCTCCTGAAGAGTATGACAAATATGATTTTAACGGAGACGGCGTTATCAATCTCCGCGACATGAGTCTGGCGACCAGACTTCTTACTCAGGAGCTCGTTTTGCCGGCTGTTACTACTGTTGAAACGACTGTCACAGTTCTTCCTGAGATTACAATGCCTGTTACTACAGCACGTTACCAGGACGCAATTCCGGAAATACCATACGCTACTGTTATTGAGCCGGAAAAACCTGTTACTGCATCGGAAACAGTAACTACAACTACGGAAGCGACAACAACGACTGAGGCGACTACTACAACGGAAGCCACAACTACTGCAGTTACCACCACCACGGAACCTCCTGTTACCACAACGGTAACAACTACTACCGAGGCTCCTGTCACTACTGAAGAAGTTCTTCCTTCAGCAGGCGAACCTGTTAAAGTGGAAGTTGACAGCATCCTTCAGATGCCTGAACTTCCGAAGGGAAGCGAAGCCACATCTCTTGCTATGATCCTTAACCATTACGGATTTACTGCAGACAAAGTTCTTCTTGCTGACCTCATGCCTAAGTTCAACTTCTACTACATTGACCAGGTTCTTTACGGTGCTGACTTTATAAATACTTATGCAGGAAATCCTGCAAGTGCAGTTTCGGGTTACGGCTGCTATACACCATGCATGGTTACTACTGCTGAAAATTATTTCAAGCAGATAGGTGAGGCAAACTACAGGCTTACCGATCTGACCGGCACTGATTTTGATTCGCTTCTTTCATACATCGATGCAGGAAGACCGGTTATGGTCTGGGCAACTCTCGATATGATCGAGCCGGAATATACAAAGTCATGGAACACTCCGGACGGAAGAAATGTTCAGTGGTACGAGAACGAACACTGCTTCGTTCTTACAGGATATGATAAAGCCGCAAACAGAGTTTTCGTTAATGATCCTCAGAAGGGAAAAGTTACATACAGCCTGAGTGTATTCAGGTTCCGCTATAATCAGATGGGCAAATATGCTGCTGTCCTTTCAGGCGGTGATATAAAGGATGTAACGCCTGCGCCTTCTGTTACACAGCCTTCAGTACCTTCAGACTGCAAATACAAGGTAGGCGACGAGGTTGAATACTCCGGTCCGGTGTATTATTCAGCCAACGGCGGCAAGTCAGTTGAGGTTGAAGGTACGTACGAGATCACTGAGATCCTCGAAGATGATACAAAGCCTTACAGGATCAGACTTGGTACAGCCGGCTGGGTTCCGATAGATTTTAAGTAATACTTTTCATAAATAACAGAAAATGCTGTGATGATTTTACTCATCACAGCATTTTTTATGTTTTAAGGGAAATGCTGATTTATGCATGAATCAGCGTAAGGAAGGAGATTAAGTCCGGAAATCTCCTTATCCGGAAATACTGTAAAATCGAACTACTGGTTTGGTTACATAAACCTGTATAATAATGTATTTTAGAAATCCTAAAAAATTACTTAAAAACCTATTGACTTATATGACAGGATATGCTATAATTCTAGTATACCAAGGCAATTAGTGACAGTAGAGGAGAACACTATGAAAAAATCAAGATTTGACATTAAAAAAACTTCACGTGCATCAGTATCCATTATGCTTTCTTTTCTGATGCTTCCTGTGTACACTTTCGGTGCTGCAGTAGCTGACAGTGTCCGTATCTCATCGGCTAAGACAATGGCTGCAGGCGCATCTGACCTTGCGGCAGATGCCGGACTTTCTGATTTTAACGGAGTCCTTAAGGATGTTTACGGACTGTTTGCTGCTTCTTCCAGCGAGAAAGAGCTTGAAGAAAATCTTAACGATTATTTTTACAGGACTATCAATAACACAGCTTTGACCGAGGATGATGCCCAGAGCAGAAAATACATTTCATCACTTGCTGACATATTTTCAGATCCTTCAAAGGCTGATTTCAAAAATCTTGTATCACTTAATACGGAATCTTTTAATGCAGAGTATACTGAAGGAGCAGTACTTGCAAATCCGGAAGTTCTCAAAAGCCAGATAACCGAGTATATGAAATATTCAGGACCGCTTAAAATGAGCAGCGGAATCCTCAACAAAGTCGGAGCTTTCAGGGATTTCAGTAAGCAGAACAAGGCTGTCACAGCAAAGATCGAATATGACAAGAGCCTTGAAAAAATAAACAAGAAATGCGCTGCCGTATGGCAGAGTGCATCAGACTACAACAGCTTCATTACTTCCGGTACTTTTTCAGGTTCTGTGAATGCTTCGGAAAACGAAAAGCAGGTAAGGGATATTTATAAAAATGCGGTATCCATCATGTATATGTACAAGTATTCTGAAGACACATACATAAACACTGACAAGCAGGCTGAAAAGGATGTAAAGGATACTGCATCTGCAGAACAGAAGTCAGTTTTAGATGTCGCAGCTGAAAAGCTTAACGGCTTTGTGGCATCAGATAACGGTGACGATTCCGGATTTATGAGTGAGATAAAAAACATTGCAGCTTCATCTGATTTTGATCACGTAAGAGGGATTCACGGAAAATCAGCAGAACTCGATAAGGTAAAAACATACTGCGACATGTATAAGAAACAGTACGATAAGCTTTCAGACGCTGATAAGAAAAACAACAAGTCTTTTTACGACCGTGTGTGTGATCTGAGTTATCTTATGGATAAGACAGCTTCTGACGCACGTTTCATCCGAGATGCATGGAAGACACATGCCAATGCTTACTGCGGCAATGCTGCCGATATTCTTTCGAATTTCTGTACTTCTGCAGATGAGGCTATAGCATATCTTGAAGATACAAAGGATGGCCTTGAAGGTATTGTACTTGCTATCGATTCAGCTGAAAAGGCAGGTCAGAACTGGAAGACAGCTATCTCAGCTCTGTCAGAAGGAGATGTAAAAACATCTATGCAGAACGAATACAACAATGATGTTAAGTCTCTTAATAAAAACGATATTAGCGATTACCTTGCGATAACAGAAAAGAATCTTTCTGCTTTCAAAAATTTAAGAAGTTTTGCGGAAGGGCTTAAATTCCACGGTGAGACTGTATGCCAGTATATTGACTATACTTCAGTATTTGCCCCTGTTCTTTGTGACCGTGCTGTTTACAGCCAGAACGATACACCTGGTGCTGCAAATGATGAAGTATCTTCTGAGCTCGTTTCAACAGTGAAACTCGGAAGTGAAAGCTATACAGAACAGGGAAGCGGATATAAGTTCTATAAATATCTTAACGATACATACGGAAATACTTCAGTATCTCAGGCAGATAAGAAATCTGCAAAGGATCTTCTCAAGACAATGAAGGAACTCGGCGATCCTTCAAAGATCACTCAGAACATGCCGGCTACTGCAAAGACTGATCTCCGCTCTAAAATATCTGATGAAAAGCTTAATGCAATAAATGCTTATCTTGCAGTTCCGGCTGCCGGTGAGAGCTTTACAGCAGCCGGCGGTGATACAGATGCTGAACAGGCTCTGGAAAACAGTGAGGCTCTTCAGCAGAACACTGGAGCGTACTTAAGCCAGATCGGTGACCTTGCCAGTGAAAGCATAGAAGACCTTCTTCTCAGCGAATATATCATGCAGATGTTCAGCTGCTACACATCCGAGACTGAATGCAGCGGCGGCAAGGTGAACACTGTAACACCTCAGACAATGTCAGGCGTTCAGATGTATGAGCAGAACAACGTCTTCTACCGTTCAGAAGCAGAGTATATTCTGTGGGGAAATGAGGACATGGAAAAGAATCTCGCCTACACAAGAGCACTCATTTTCGGTACAAGATTCTCACTTAACAGCGTTTATGCATTTACCGATTCCGAGATACGCACAGTTACAACTACAGCTGCTACAGCTATCGCAGGATGGACAGGATTCGGCGTTCCGGTAGTAAAGACTGTACTCGTTCTTTCTCTCGCTCTCTCCGAGTCTGTGATCGATCTCAACACTCTTCTCGCCGGCGGTGAGGTACCGGTGTACAAGAATTCATCTACCTGGAATATGAAACCGTCAGGCATTGTAAATGCGCTTAAGAATAATT
>CADAPI010000099.1 GCA_902789705.1 uncultured Ruminococcus sp. | reverse complement strand
CAGCTTTCCGAAGACGCAGATCAGAAAACGGGAATTTTCTCAAAGCTTAAGGAAGAACTTTTCGGATCAAGAAGCGTTTCTGAAAGAAAACAGAAGATCAACGTTAAATCCGTTCCTGAAGTAGACTACTTCTCGATAGACGTGGACATAAACGAGGAACCGGATGGCGAATCATATGAAAAGCCGCAGGGCTTCTTCAGAAAGATCAACAGAAGCTTTGAACGCTCAGCCGAAAACAGTCTTGATGACTACAACGAGCCTTCCGATGCTTCGCTGATACTTGAAGATCTTTACAGTCTGAAGAGCAACCTTACGATAAAATTCGGAATACAGATGGTGACCATGCTTTTAAGCATCTATCTTTCCGCTTCACAGCTTTACCATATACCTGTACCGTCATTTATAAGCAGTTCCATTTCACCGCACAGGTACAGCTTCACAATGTTCCTTATATCTGCCGTGGCAATGTTCTCATCTTTCCCGATGATAACAAGCGGACTTAAGAATCTGTTTAAGAAAAAAGCTGACTGCGACAGCCTTGCCGCTGTTTCCATAACCGTAGGTACAATAGCCGCAGCTATCTCAACGGAAAGTCCTGAGCTTATAAGTTCAGGTACGGTATGTCTTTTTGCTCCTGCAGCAATTACAGCTTTCCTTGCAAACACAATGGGAAAACACCTTATTGTCAACAGAGCGATCAACAACTTCGACACTCTTATCACATCACACGAAGACAATTACTCACTCATCTACGTTGACGATGAAACAAAGGCCGAACAGATCACCAAGGGTACTATAAACGAATACCCTATACTTGCGGCCACAAGAAAGACGAATTTCTCAGGCAGTTTTCTCAGATATTCCTACTCCGCCGACATTGCGGACAAGGTCTGCAGAAAGTTCGTTCCGGCCTCACTGTTTATTTCAGTTCTGTTCACTTTTGCAGCTGTTATAGTCTGCAGCCGTACAATGACAACGCTGAACATCACTTTCATAACATCGATGTTCTCGCTGTTCATGTCACTCTGCTCAGCCTTTGCTGTACCGCTTATCGTAAACATGCCTCTTGCCGCAGCCGCTGCAGAGGTCGAGGACAATGAAAGCATGATCCTCGGATACCAGAGCATAGATGACTTCTACGATACAAACTCGGTACTCCTCGACACAGCTCAGATCTTCCCTGACAGTTCACTTAAACTGTGTTCAATAAGAATGTGCTCCGACACAAAAATAGACGATGCTATCATTGCAGCAGCAAGTCTTGTCATAAAATCCGAAAGTATTTTCACGGCCATGTTCGAC
The DNA here is from genome assembly GCA_902789705.1 of uncultured Ruminococcus sp. Taxonomy (GTDB): domain Bacteria; phylum Bacillota; class Clostridia; order Oscillospirales; family Ruminococcaceae; genus HUN007. The sequence goes on along the minus strand of CADAPI010000099.1, from coordinate 19,790 downwards.
GAGATAATAAACCATGACAGATCACTTCTTGACAAGGTCGAAAACTTCTCATCGGAAGATACGCTCGGTGTCTGCGGCTGGATCAGTAACAAACGAGTTCTCCTCGGTACACGTCAGCTGATGGTAAACCACAACATAGAAGGTCTTCCTGCAAAATCAAAGGATCAGGACGACATAATGAACGGCCGCATACCGCTTTATCTTTCCGTTTCAGGAAATCTGGCAGCTGTGTTCACTGTTGTGCTTACGGCTGACAAAACCGTATCGGAATATCTCGCTGAACTTATCGGAAACGGCATATCCATAATAGTAAGAAACAATGACTGCGCTGTTACAGCACCGAGGATCTCAAAGCTCTTCGGCATACCGGCTGAAATGGTAAAGATCGTACCGGCGGAACACCGCGAATTCTGCGACAAAATCACAGCACCTGTGGAAAAATCAAATGCTTCCGTAATATGCAGCGGAAAACTCTCGTCGATCACAAAGGTACTTTCAAACATCAGACACATTCATCACAGTTCGCTTACAGGACTTGTGCTCCAGAGCACATCAATCGTTCTGGCGCTTATTTTCGCAGTTGTTTTCATGATCATAGGCATACTCGGACAGATAACTCCGCTCATGGTCATTCTTTATCATACAATATGGGCTTTCCTTACACTGTTCATAATGAAAGTAAAGCCAAGATAAATACAGTGACGGACAGTCACCTGTTATAACTACAGACAACAGATCAGGCAAAGCCTGGTCTGTTTCATTAAGGAGAAAAGAAAATGAAAAAGATCCTTTGCAGTATACTGGCACTCGCACTTGTTTCATGTTCATTCTGCGGATGCGAAAAAAACACCGAAGACGTTCAGTCATCTGACATAAACATTGTTGCAGACAAAGATGTTACGCCAAATGACTCCTCTGAATTTGTATTCGGGGAAAAAGACGGCGGTATTATCATAAAAGGCTATAAGGGAAACTCCGTGACAGTAAACATTCCGCCTGAAATAAACGGAAAGCCTGTCACCGCCATCGGTGAATACGCTTTTGACGGCTTTGAGGAGAACGACGGAAGCGTTCAGAACGGAAAATCATACAAAGACAATAACATAAACACCATAACCTCGATACATATTCCGGGAAGCGTAAAAACCATTGAAAAAGGCGCTTTCACCAACTGTTTCTCACTGACTGAGCTCACATTTGCAGAGGGCGTGGAAACTCTTGAAGAGGGTGCTTTCGCATGCTGTGACAAGGTAACAAGTGTTTCCCTGCCTTCATCTGTAACAAAGATAGGAAGCTACGCATTTTATGAATGCTACTCCATTCGTGAACTCTCCATCGGCAAAAGCGTACAGTCAATAGGCGAATACGCCTTCTACAACTGCCGTGATCTCAGAACAGTCGTACTTCCGGATTCAGTCACCGAACTCGGAACCGGTACTTTTGCAATGTGCAGCACACTCTGCGAGCTGACACTTTCCAAGTCCCTGACTGTCATTCCTGATTACTGCTTCAGCGACACTCTCATAAAGAAGGCCGACCTTCCGAAAGGAATAACAGAACTCGGTGCCTATGCTTTCGCACGCTCGTCAGCACTTACTGAAGCAAGCTTCCCTGATTCACTTGTAAAGATCGGCGAAAGAGCCTTCTTTATGTGTCCGGAATACACCGAAGCCTCGGTCCCTGCATCAGTTACAGAGATCGGCGAAAAAGCCTTCGGATACAACGTGGACGCCTCAAAGGCCGTAAGTGATCCCGAGGAATTTCTTAAGGAAGATTTCATAATAAAAGCAAAGAAAGACTCTGCCGCTGAAAAATATGCGAAAGAAAACGGAATAAAAATAAAGTAAAAACTTAAGTTTCGATCTTAAATGCAGCATCCCTGACCGGGATGCTGTTTTTGTATAACGACATAACAGTATCTTTGCGCCGAAAGGAAAATTACATTGCCCCCGGAAACGCACTCTGAATGCCGTCAGAAATTCGTCCGGCATTTTACTAAAATCCTCGCAGGACAAAAAACATAATGTCATCAATTTTTGTACGCTTATAAACATTCAAAAATAAAGCAATATGCTGATTAACAGACATCGCCCTATTTTATGTTCAAACTTTTACACTGGTATTTTCGTCAGATTCACTATAATTTTCGTTTTCTGTTGATACACTATTGATTTTTTCCTGTTTAAAAGCTATAATTAAAGTGACGTCGTATTTTCTGGAGATACGACACATAAAAAATCAATATTTACGGAAACGCTGATTTATTCATAAATCAGCAGGGCGCGGGGCTTCAGTCCCGCATTTCCGCCATCCGGAATCAGCGTTTCCTGTTGTATGTGTAAAGTTAGTATGTCAAAATTTCACCCAGTTATCCTGTTTCATGCACGCAGGCCTGAAACACCGGATACCGCTTTAACGGGGAGGAGAACCTGTATGTATTCACCAAATGATCTGTGCTACAACGACAACAGCTGTGACTGCTTTTTCATCACTGATGTCTGCAACAACCATGTTACCTGCGAATATGACGCAAGATTTTCCGGTCTCACCGGATACAATTCCCTTACTGATCCGGAAATAAGAGATCTGACAAAGATAATCCATCCGGACGATCTGGAAAAATACCGCTCCGCCAAAGAGTCACTGTCTTCCGAAAATCCGTTCGAAAGCACAGACCTAAGACTTATAAAAAAGGACGGAACACTTATTTATGTTACCTGTAACCTTATCTACAATGTAACAGACGACAACTACGAAAGGATCGTGTGCGCTTTTTCCGTACTCGGAGACTCCGACTACTTCAGGCAGCAGGAAGAAATGCTGCGCGGCATGCACTCCATTGTATTCAAATTCAGACGCACCGATAAATTTCCTTTCTACTATAACGACAGTTTCCTGAAGCTCATAGCCTACAGCCGAGAGGAAATAGCCGAGCTGAACTTAAGCTATACCGACTTCATGAACTCTCTGGACGTCGATCATTTTCTTCACGCAATAAGAAGTTCTGACAAGTCTGACACATTTTCAAGCTGTACTGTACGTGTGACAGACAGGAAAAGGAATATAAAATGGGTCAGCTGTTCCTTCAAGAAAATGACATCATCACGCGGTGACGAGTATTTCATGGGTATCGGCGAAGATATAAGCGAACACAAGAAAACCGAACTCGATCTGATGAAAAACCGCATGCTGCTCAACAACATAACGGACAACCTGTCGTGCGCCGTGCTTTCGCTGGCCAGAAACGAGACCTGCGCTGCTCTTGTCCGGGCAAACAAAGGATTCTTCAGTCTTTTCGGATATACCGAGGAGGACACTGAAAAGTTCAGCCAGAACATCAGCGAACTCATAATCCATCCTGATGACCACAGTGAATTCATAAACGGAATAATGCGCTCCGGAAACAAGCGTACCGGAATCTGCCGTGCTGTCACTGCCGAGGGAAAGAACATATGGGTTTCCTACGATTCATTTACCACGATTGAAAACAATATACCGTGCTACATGTGCACATTCCACGACGTTACGTCCCTTAAGGAAACGGAAAACGAACTGGAAACGACAAAAAAGGTTCTCACACTCGCTGCCGCACGCAATTCAGATGTTTACTGCACAATAGACTTTGAAAAAAGAACGATGGTATTTCCTGAATTTTTCAGCAGAAAATACGATCTTCCGGAAGTAATAGAGAACATGCCTGACGGTCTTTTTACAGATGGTCTTGTTCAGGAATCATATCATGAGGAGATATCCGCTCTGTACTACAGCGTAAGAAACGGAAAACGCAGCGGAAACTGTAATTTCAGGTTTGCACCGGAAAACGAAAGTCCTGTCTGGATGAGAGTCGAGCTTTCAGCTATAGAAAGCGTAAACGAACATCCTTCAAAGGCTATAGCGATCGTTTCCGACATTTCTGAACAGATGATATCGGAAGAATACCTCGAAAGCATGATAGGTGCACCTTCCGCCAGGGAACGTATAGCTTTTATTATAAACTTAAGCCAGAGCAGAATGGTTACCTGCCGAAATTCATGCGGAAAACTGATGTCTCTTTCCGGACAGTCCTATCACGACTCACTTCTCATGAACAATGCTGTTTCACACGTTTTCCCTTCTGACCGTAAGCTGATAGCTGAAAATCTCATGCTGAAAAACCTGTGGAAAAACTATTTTGAAGGAAAGCATGATTACAGCCTTGAATTCAGGTATGTCGGACAAAACAGGGAAATGTCCCGTGAAAAACTTGAGGTAAAGTATTTCTGCGAAAATGTTTCAAGCGATATTTTTGTTTCTGTAAAAGTCACCGACTCAGGCGACAGCATAAGTATCGAAATTCCTGAAGAACCAACTGCTGTATACCCTCCGGTACTTGTGCCTAAGGATTACTTCCGCTCACTTGTAAACGAGCATCTCAGCCGCTGGAAAGGCGACGGCAAACTGCAGGCGCTATATGTGCTGGATCTTAATGCATTCACAAATATACAGAAGCGCCACGGAACAGATACCGGTCAGAAAGTGCTCGACATTGTATCAAAGGGGCTGCTTTCAGTAAAACGTCCTTCAATCGCAGGCAAATCCTACGGTGACGAATTTCTGATATTCATCAAGGACATAAGCAGCTACGACGATCTCAACATTACAGCAAAGCAGCTGTGTGCGATATGCAATAATCTCGAGACTCCTGACAAAAATCCTGAAACAGTCACAGGCTGTATCGGTGTTGCCTACTCTCCAGCTCACGGCAGCGATTTCGATTCGCTTTATAAAAAAGCCGAAGCTGCACTGAGCAACGCAAAAAGATTTGACAGAACAAGATATGCAATTTATTCCGAAGAAACAGCATCTGACAGACGTCAGCTCATTCTCAGTGATTTCAAGGAAAGAGCTGCAAAGGCAATAAAGAAACCGAATGTTACCTATCATCTCTACAATGCAGATATCAAGCAGTTCCGTAATATAAACCACATTCTCGGCTATGAAAAAGGCGACAAGATCTTAAAGGAGATCTGTTCAATGCTTCAGGAATTCCTGAAACCGGGCGAATTCTTTACGAGACTGTTCGCGGACAACTTCCTTATTCTCACCCTTGTGCATGACACCTACGCTGTAATGCGCCGCATGGAAGAGATAAACTACAGACTTCAGAAACTGAAGATACTTGAAGGCAGTGAGATACATTTCGCTTCCGGATATGTACAGATAGACAACTCGAACAGAGACACGGCACTGGAACAGCTCATCGACTGCTCGATAATCGCTCATGAAAACGCCAAGAAAAAGAAAGGCAGTGTGCATGTACGGTTTGATCCGGGCATGTACAACGAGGAATTCCACAAGTACGAGATATTAAGCGAGATACAGAACGCCTGCCGTACCGGCCAGATATGCACCTTTGTTCAGCCGCAGTACGATATTCTCAACCGTGAATATGTCAGCATGGAGGCACTGGTCCGCTGGAATCATCCTGTCAGAGGACTTCTTACTCCTGACAAGTTCATTGATGTATGCGAGGAAAACGGATTTATCAGCGACATCGACTTCTGCGTACTCGAGCAGATGTGCTCATATATCCGCCGCAGGCTCGACGCTGACCTCCGCGTCCTTCCTATAGCGATAAACCAGTCACAGATAACCATACACGAAAAAGGCTATGTCAGAAGGCTCATGGCTCTTACAGGCAAGTACAACATACCTCCTAAGTACATTGAACTTGAAGTAACTGAAAGCGCCTATGTCAACAATCTTGGCGAGACTATTTCTGTTCTCTCCGAGCTTCGTGAATGCGGGTTCCGTATTTCAATGGATGACTTCGGAACAGGTTACTCGACACTTAACTTCCTAAAGGATATTCCTGTTGATTCACTGAAGATAGACAAGACTTTCCTTACGGAAAACCTTATCGAGAAAAAGCCTGCCGAGATCATAAAGTCGATAACAAGCATGGCACACAACATCAATATACGTGTGGTATGCGAAGGTGTTGAATACCCTCAGCAGGTCCAGTTCCTGCAGAATATCGGATGCGAACTGGTACAGGGCTACCTGTTCGGCAAGCCTATGCCATACACGGACGTGGCAGAATTCATCGAAAACGCCTGCCCGGCAGTATAAATTACCGTCACGCAGTTTCCGGTACGGAAACTGCGTGAATTTTTTTGAAAAAAAGTCTTGACATCTGAATCCGTGCGTGATATAATAATAAAGCTGACACACGCAGAGGTATCGAAGCGGTCATAACGAGGCGGTCTTGAAAACCGTTTGACTTAACGGTCACGTGGGTTCGAATCCCACCCTCTGCGCCAATTTTTTTGATAGTTGGCGTTATATTTTTTAAGATTCAACATGCGGAAATACCCAAGTGGTGAAGGGGCTCCCCTGCTAAGGGAGTAGGTCGGGAAACCGGCGCGAGGGTTCAAATCCCTCTTTCCGCGCCAGGAACAACTGCAGACTTTGTCTGCAGTTGTTTTTTTGTTTCACTGATAATTTAATCTCCACAACAGTGAACTTTCGTCTATTATTATTCATGCTTTTTGCAGTGTATTTTTTCGTTTTTGTATTTGTTGTTTCTGATAAAATGCTCTTTCAGCTGACTCCCTTATGAATTTTCAAGTTTTTTTAAAATCATTGAAAAAACGATTTGACAAATAGTGATATAAGTGCTATAATCATTATAAAATCATTAACTGATTTCTAACTATTTATTATTGAAAAGGGGTACATTGGTTATGGCAAAAGAAACTACTAAAAAAACTGCTGCTCCAAAGAGCGCAAGCGCTATTGTTGCAGAGGTAAAAGAAACAGCAAAGGAATCAAAGGTTGCTAAGGAAGTAAAGGAAAAAGTTAAGGAAACCGCTACAAAGGTTAAAGAAACTGCTTCCAAGGTAAAGGAAACTGCTTCAAAGACAGCAAAGAAGACTAAGGAAGCAAGCTTCGTTGAATTCGACGGCAAGCAGCTTTCAATCGCTGAGATCACAGAAAACGCAAAGAAGCACTGGCTCGCTTCAAACAAGGGCGACATTGCTGATATCAAAGTTTATATCAACACAAATCAGAGCAAGGCTTTCTACGTTATTAACAATGAAGACCGCGGCGAATTCGACATCTGATTTTTAACTAAAGCATATTACTACGTTTTATTTAAGAAGCTGCATGTATTCCATGCAGCTTTTTCTTTAATTTTTCTTATATAAAAATCTTACGGGAAACGCTCATCCGTCTTATGCAGGAAACGGCGCTGTTTACCTGACACGGATCTGCTGTTCTCAATAATCAGGGAGGTTTAATCAAATGACAGACAATCGTAAAAAAGAGATCACTGAAAAATATCTGAAAAGCGGCAACGACGACAGTATACTTGAGCTTTCAGTACAGGAACTCATATATCTGTATTCAGCTGTTCTCGCAGAACAGAAAAAAGATCCTGAAAACAAAGAGTGGGCTGAAAGAAGGCAGTATGTATTCTCATCAGTTATCATGAGATTTATGAATTCCGACGAGCTGTACATTGCTTATCACGTTATGACAAACTACCCGTACATCGACGTACGCGGATGTGCATGGCTGTTCACTGAAAAGGAATTCTCAAAGGCTGCACATGAGCACTATTTCAAGGAAGGCGTACCGCTTACAATGAAGACTGTAACTTGACAACGGTCAGCCGAACGTTACGCTTCGTCTCAGTGACATCATCACCGGCAGCGGAGAAAACGGAAAGCTTACGGTCACCTGTCCTGAACTTATGTTCACCGTACTCAACGCTCTCGAACTCTCCTACGCAAGCGACGGAAAACATCCTGATCTTCCGGCACTTGATAAAAAGACAGAGGAACTTGTAAAGAGCAGCAGACTCCTTGTTCCGATAAAGCTCGACCGTCATCTCGAAGACGGTGAGTCACTCCACATAACTGAAGAAACTCCTTCACAGATCGCTGTTGTAAATCCGTTAAAAACCGAAAAGGGCTTTATCGCTGCTTTCACAGACTGGAAGGAATTCACGAAGCTCTACTCAAAGGACGAGTGGAACGCAGTTATAATGGATCACGCCACACTGAAGGATGCCGCATCACGCGTTGACGGATTCATCATCAATCCGGGCGGATTTATGTTCGTTGTAAAGAACGAAGAAGAAAACAAATAATCAGTTCATTTCCCGCTCAAATATCACACCGCACTTAAGCCGACTATACTGCCTTAAGTGTATACTGTATGTCAGTAAACGACAAAACCTCCGGATCATCAGTGACGATCCGGAGGTTTTTTATATGATCACATTTTCTGCTTTAGGAACGCTGATCTATTCATAAATCAGCGTGGAGGGTACGGGGCGAAGCCCCGCTAATCCTACCTCCGGAAATCCCGCGAAGCCGGATTTCCGGTTTAATCTGTGTTTCGTTAATTATTAGTCGTTCTTCTTTCTTACAAGAACAACAACTGCAGCGGCAGCAATAGCTGTAACTGCTAACGGAGCAGCGCTTCTTGTATCACCTGTCTTAGGTGTGCCGTTTGTCTTGTCTGTTGTGTCAGCAGCCTTTTCTGTAACCTTCTGTGTTTCTGCTGATGCACTGTTGCCGTCGTTGTAAGCAACTGTAGTAACTACGATATCTTCTGAGATCTTGCCGAATACTTCCTTGAGTGTATCAATGTCGGCATCATAGTACTGTACCGGGTCACTTGCGAGATCCTTCATAAGTGCAACTGCACGATCCTTCTGTGAACCGCTGAGTGAATCAAAGAAACCTACTGTATATACATTTGCGTTAGGCTTAACCTTTTCATTGTCAACCTTAAGAGCGCCAAGATCATATGAACCATATGACTTACCAGCATACTTTTCCTTCATCTCAGTGCTGTAATCTGTAACACCGTTGTTAGGAAGACCGTCAGCCATGAACACTACGCTCTTTCTTTCACCTGTACCTGTCTGGAGTTCAAGCATGATAGTGTCGAAAGCACCTGTAAAGTTTGTTGAACCGCCATCATCAAGTGATGTAATATAGTTAGTAAGTGCAGCTTCATCGTTTGTAAGTGAAACGCCTACTGTAGAGTTGTGGTCAAAAGGTACTACAGCTATTCTTGCGTTAGGATCATTCTTAAGTGTGTACTTACAGAACTCAACAGCTGCATCCTTCATTGCTTCCATAGGCTTTCCTGACATACTTCCTGAAATGTCAAGACCTATAACAATATCGTTTGTGTGCTTAGGAGCAACAGTTTCAGAAGTTACTGCTTCTGTTGTGATCTCTGTAACTGTTGTTGTAAGAGCTTCAGTAGTTGTTAATCCGGCAGCAGTAGTAGTAAGAGCTTCTGCTGTTGTTATATCTACTGATGATTCAGCAGGTGCTGCAGATGTTGTTACAGCTTCTGTTGTAACAGCTGTACCTGTAAACTGAGCATCACTTTCTGTAGCTACAGCCTGATATGCCGGCTGTGTTGCAACAGTAACGTTGATAACACTGTTTGAAAGGTCTTCCATGTTTGACATTGTAGTTGCAGGACCGTTGATAGTCTGGTTGTTGTCTTCAGCTGCTGAAACGCTGAAAGCGCATGTGCTTACAATGCAAAGACTTGCTACACAAGCAATAAGAGATTTGATTTTTTTCATTTTTACTTCTCCTTTTTCTCTCGTGCACACAACAGTTTTTTACCCATCCCTGTTTTTCCCGTTCATCCCTGATAAAATCGAATAAAATCCGACGGAAACAGCAAATCTGCTGAATACACATCTTTTTAATTAATTTAATTAAGTTTAATTATACCCTTTCAAAAGCATTTTGTCAATAGATAGATTTTGCTGTTTAGCACGCGGCAAATCTTTCAGTTTTATATGCCATATGCACAAATTTCAAAGCAGTGTTTACGGATTATTATTGAATGTTATCATGAACCCTAATTTGTACTTTTCCAAAATTGCGAAATCAAATACAATTCCTATACCGGAGGCAGATAAAACAAAAAACTGCTCACATCAGAACACACCTGACGTGAGCAGTCTGCTTCACTAATGCGGGTGACAGGACTTGAACCTGCACACCTTGCGGCACCAGAACCTAAATCTGGCGTGTCTGCCAGTTTCACCACACCCGCATATGCCGGATACGACACAAACAATATTATACTCCTTAATCGTCTTTTTGTCAAGTTCTGCAGTCATCAAATTTTTATAGCCAAATACCCGGCCTCTGCTTTGTACACAATAGATAAAAGTTAATACCAGCTGCTCATTATTCTTGACGAAACAACACTTTTTATACTATACTATATAGTATAACAGACTGTAACGCTACGGCGTGATTATATATGATCGTTTATTATGATAAAACTGGGGTGACAACAATGGCCGGAAACATTTATGATAACAGGGAACTATCGTGGCTGAAATTCAATCAGCGCGTACTGCAGGAATCGCTGGACACATCGGTTCCTCTGCTTGAAAGACTGACTTTTACAGCGATCTTTCAGTCAAATCTTGACGAATTTTTTATGGTAAGGGTGGGGACATTATTCGATCAGCTTCTGACGGATCCGGAGCTTCGGGAGAATAAAACCAACATGACGAGCCGCGAGCAGCTCGATTCTATATTTGCACGGGTAAGGAAGACGGAACCGCAGAAGGACAAGGCTTACCGCGACATAATGAAGCTGCTTGAAAAGCATGATATAAAGCAGGTCTCGATGGACAGGCTGACAGATGAGGAAGACGCTTTCCTGCGTGAATATTTCAGAGCGGAGATACAGCCCGTACTCTCGCCGCTGATAATCGACAAGCGCCATCCCCTTCCTTTTATAAAGAACAAGGAACTTTATATAGCAGTCCGACTCGATTCAAAGTCGGGCAACAAGATCGGTCTGCTTCCGGTCAGTGAACGCATAAAGCGGGTGATCCAGCTTAACCGCAGGCCGTTCCGTTTTGTACTGGCTGAAGATGTGATACTCAAATATGCCTCTGAGGTATTTGAAAACTATAACGTTCTTGAAAAATCGATAATACGCGTCACGAGAAACGCTGATATAAGCGAGGATGACGATTCGCTTCTTGACAACGACTTTGATTTCCGTGACGTAATGGAAGAACTGATCCAGAAAAGAAAGAAGCTCGCACCGGTACGTCTGCAGATATGCGGTGCCACCGGAAGTGAAATGGTAAAGTATCTGTGCAAGCGTCTTGAAATCAGTGAAAACCAGGTATTTTCCGCATCGGCACCGCTCGATCTTTCATTTACATTCATGATAAAGTCGATGTTTGAAAGCTCAAAGCCGGAGCTGTGCTACCCGCATTTTTCACCGCAGCACTCCCCTGCCATATCTGATAACCGGCCGATGGCAGAGCAGATACGCCAGAAGGACATAATACTACACTATCCGTATGAGAGCATAAAGCCGTTTATCCGTATGCTGAACGAAGCAGCAGCCGATCCTGATGTGGTATCGGTAAAGATAACGCTGTACCGCCTTGCCCGCAACAGCAAGATAATACAGGCGCTGGTGGACATGGCCGAACGCGGCAAGGACGTTCTCGTGCTGGTGGAACTGCGCGCCAGATTCGATGAGGAAAACAACATCGGCTGGTCGAAGCGTCTCCAGAATGCCGGATGTACTATTATATACGGACCGCCGGGTCTTAAAGTCCATTCGAAGCTTCTGCTGATAACCCGCAGACGCGGCGGCAGACTCGAATACATTACACAGGTGGGAACCGGAAACTACAACGAAAAGACTTCCGAACTCTACACCGACCTTTCACTTCTGACGGCAAATGAAAAAATAGCTGCCGGAGCGCTTGAAGTATTCAATGCACTTTCACTCGGTTCCCTTGTGAAAAAATCAGACAGCCTGCTTGTGGCACCGTTATGCCTGCAGTCAAAAGTCCTTGAGATGATAGACGAGGAAATAATGCAGGCCAGAAGCGGCAATAAGGCATATATAGGAATAAAGATAAATTCACTTTCCGACAGGGTAATTATCGAAAAACTCGCTGAAGCCTCACAGGCCGGCGTAAAGATAGAACTCGTTATACGCGGTCTGTGCTGCCTTATATCAGGAGTCAGGGGAAAGACTGATAACATACGTGTTATAAGCATAGTCGGCCGTTTCCTTGAACACAGCCGTATCTACATATTCGGGACGAAACAGAGAAGAAAAGTATATATAAGCTCCGCTGACTTCATGACCCGAAACACAGTAAAGCGTGTTGAGGTCGCAGTACCGGTCTATGATCCTGACATAAAGGACCGCGTTGTCAGAATTTTCGAAACACTTGTGTCAGATGACATAAAGGCAAGAATACAGGGTTCAGACGGAATGTACCGCAGAAAGAGCGTCCGCAAAAAGAATATCAGCGCTCAGGATACTTTCATGACAGAAGCTTCAGAAAGCGCTGCTTCAGCGCTGACGGAAAGAAAAACGGACGATGACAGTGGATTTTCCGATTTCTACAAAACATTTCTAATGCAGTAAAGACAAAGCGCTTCCCGGTATATCACCCCGTATGACACGGGTGCTAATGAATGCCGCACAAAACTCTTACAATAACACCACCGCGTCCCTCAAAAAGGGGCGCCTTTTTTTTTTTTTTTGTGCATAAATAACATCAGTTTCAAATTCCGGGCAGCGGCTTTGACAGTTTTAACAAAGATGAATAAACCTATTGACATTCGCCTTAAATAATGTTAAATTATATTTAGCACTCAGAGAGATAGAGTGCTAACACTTGCGAACCAATATTGCTAATCAGGAGGCTTTCAGATGGATGAACGAAAGCTAAAAATACTGGCAGCTGTTGTAGATGAATATATTCTGACAGGTGAGCCCGTTGGTTCAAAGGCCATTTCCAAAGTACCGGGCATCAACGTTTCAGCAGCCACGATCCGAAACGACATGTCTGTTCTCGAACAGCTCGGATACCTTGAACAGCCGCACACATCGGCAGGACGAATCCCTACATTCAACGGATACCGCCTGTACATAGATCAGCTGATGACAGTCGAGGAACTCTCGGAAAGCGAACGTCAGAGACTTGACGCAATGCTCGGTGAAGAGGAAAACCTCACTGAAGAATCGATAATACAAAGTGCCGGAAAAGCTCTTGCAGAACTCACAAAATGCGCTTCTGTAGTTGCAAATTCCGCACCTAAGTTTTCAGTCATCACCAAGGTGGATGTTGTTCCGACCGGCAAGCGTCTTTATCTTATACTGCTTATCACATCAAACGGCAGTATCAAGAACAAGGCATGCAGACTTGAATTTGATCTTGATGAAGAACAGCTCGCATTTTTTTCACATTACATTCAGGAAAATCTTCAGGGTGTTTCAATCGAGGAACTCTCGGAAGAACGAATGGAAAAACTTATTACAGCACTGGGTGCTTACATGATAACCCTTGCTCCTCTTGTAAAAGGTCTGTGTGAACTTTCACAGGATCTTCTCCACAACGAGCTTACGATAAGCGGCACAAACAACCTTATCTCGTGCAGCGACTTTGACAAGAACGAGATAGTAAGATTCATTGAACACAAAAATGATTTTGCTGAGTTCCTTGACAGCAGCTTCAGCGGAATACAGGTAATGTTCAGTGAGGAAAAGGACGACTTCATAATCGGCAACTCGAGCATGATAGTTTCAAAGTACCGCAAGGGTGACAAGGAAGCCGGTTCACTCGGAATAGTCGGACCGATGCGACTCAACTATGCAAAGATCATACCTTATATAGAGTATTTTACGCAGAAGATAACAGATGTTCTTACCGGAGAAATTCCGGAAACTGCGGGAAAGGAACCAGACAATAATGAGTAAGAAAAAGCACGCAGAAGAAACTTCAGAAAAGGAACTCGAAGTGAAAGAAGCTTCTGAAAACGAAGCAGAAGAAGCTGCCGCAGAAAATGCAGAAACAGCGGAGGAAACTTCTGAAGCATCACCGGAAGAAAGTGCTGATGCAAAAGTTACTGCACTTGAGGAAGAACTTAAAAAGGAAAAGGACAATTACATGAGACTTTTCGCTGAGTTCGACAACTTCAGAAAGAGAACTTCAAGAGAAAAAACTGAAGCATACGGAGATTCCGCAGCAAAAACAATAGGCGCTATCCTCCCTGCTCTGGACAACTTCGAAAGAGCACTCGATGCTCCGTGCGAGGATGAAAACTTCAAGAAGGGTGTTGAAATGATCTTCACTCAGCTCAACGGCATTCTCGAAAAGCTCGGAGTAACAGAGATAGAAGCACTCGGCGCACCATTTGATCCGAACTTCCACAACGCCATCAAGCAGGTGGAAAGCGAAGACGCCGAATCTGATACCGTATGCGAGGTATTCCAGAAGGGATACAAACTCGGTGACAGAGTTATCAGAACTGCAATGGTTGCAGTAACCGCCTGATCACAGATCATTCTGATGACAGGTTATTAAAACGCAGACAAACAATAAACAAATATAAACATTCAGATTGAAAGGATGAATCAGTTATGGGAAAGATCATTGGTATTGACTTAGGTACAACAAACTCATGCGTAGCAGTTATGGAAGGCGGTAACTCAGTAGTTATCCCTAACTCAGAAGGTGCAAGAACAACTCCTTCAGTAGTTGCATTCACAAAGAACGGCGAAAGACTTGTTGGTCAGACAGCAAAGCATCAGGCTATCACAAACCCTGACAAGACTATCATCTCCATCAAGCGTCACATGGGTTCAGACTACAAGGTAGATATAGACGGCAAGAAGTACACACCACAGGAGATCTCAGCAATGATCCTTCAGAAGCTGAAGGCTGACGCTGAAGCATATCTCGGCGAAAAGGTTACAGAAGCAGTTATCACAGTTCCGGCTTACTTCACAGACTCACAGAGACAGGCTACAAAGGACGCTGGTCAGATCGCTGGTCTTACAGTTAAGCGTATCATCAACGAACCTACAGCTGCTGCTCTTTCATACGGTATCGACAAGGAAGAAGACCAGAAGATCATGGTTTACGACCTCGGCGGCGGTACATTCGACGTATCCATCATCGAAATGGGCGACGGCGTAACAGAAGTTCTTGCTACAGCAGGTAACAACCGTCTCGGCGGTGATGACTTCGACCAGAGAATCATCGACTGGATGGTTGCAGAGTTCAAGCAGTCAGAAGGTCTTGACCTCTCAGGCGACAAGCTCGCTATGCAGAGACTCAAGGAAGCGGCTGAAAAGGCTAAGATCGAACTCTCATCAACAACAACTTCAAACATCAACCTCCCGTTCATCTCAGCTGACGCTTCAGGCCCTAAGCACCTCGACCTCACACTTACACAGGCTAAGTTCAACGAACTCACTGCAGACCTCGTTCAGGCTACAATGGGACCAGTTGATCAGGCTCTCAGCGACAGTGGTCTTTCAGCAAGCGACCTCAACAAGGTTCTCCTCGTTGGTGGTTCTTCAAGAATCCCTGCAGTTCAGGAAGCTGTTAAGAAGCGTATCGGCAAGGATCCGTTCAAGGGTATCAACCCTGACGAATGCGTTGCTCTCGGTGCTGCTTACCAGGGCGGTGTACTCGGCGGCGACGTTAAGGAAGGTCTCCTCCTCCTCGACGTAACACCACTTTCACTCGGCCTTGAAACAATGGGCGGTGTATGCACAAAGATCATCGAAAGAAATACAACTATCCCTACAAAGAAGTCACAGATCTTCTCAACAGCTGCCGACAACCAGAGCGCTGTTGACATCAACATCCTCCAGGGTGAACGTGAATTCGCAAAGGACAACAAGCAGCTCGGTATGTTCCGTCTTGACGGTATCGCTCCTGCACCAAGAGGAATCCCACAGATCGAAGTTACATTCGACATCGACCAGAACGGTATCGTACACGTTTCTGCAAAGGACCTCGGCACAGGCAAGGAACAGAACATTTCTATCACAGCTTCAACAAACATGTCAAAGGAAGACATCGACAAGGCTGTCAAGGAAGCTGAACAGTTCGCTGAAGAAGACAAGAAGAGACGTGAAGACGTTGACGCAAAGAACAACGGTGAAAACCTCGTATTCCAGTGCGAAAAGGCTCTCGGCGAATTCGGCGACAAGGTAAGCGCTGAAGACAAGGCTCCTATCGAAAGCAAGCTCGAAGCTCTCAAGGCTGCTCTCAAGGCTGACAATGTTGACGACATCAAGGCTAAGACAGAAGAACTCCAGAAGGCATTCTACGATCTTTCATCAAAGGTTTACCAGGCTGCAGGCGCAGCTGCCGGTCAGGATCCTAATGCTGCTGCAGGCGGATTTGCAGGCGGTGCTGCTGATGCAGGCAATGTAAACGACAAGAAGGATGACAACGTAGTTGATGCTGACTACACAGAAGCTTAATCATAATACAGACATTATAAAGGATTTTCAGGGCGGATCACAGATTCGCTCTGATTTCCGTATTACAGTGAACTCCGGTATCACTCAGATCTTCACTGTGATCCATAAACTTCAGCTTCTCTGCATTCAGCAGGAACTGATGTCATCATCATAATTCAAGCAATATACGGAGGAACATATGGCTGACAAAAGAGACTACTATGAAGTGCTTGGCGTACAGAAAAACGCAAGTGCAGATGAGATAAAAAAAGCTTATCGTTCGCTCGCAAGAAAGTATCATCCGGATCTTCATCCTGACGACAAGGACTGTGCAGAAAAGTTCAAGGAAGTCAATGAAGCTTATGAGGTCCTCTCAGACCCGTCAAAGAAGGAACGCTATGACCAGTTCGGTCATGCCGGTGTTGATCCTAACTACGGCGGCGGCGGATTTAACGGCGGTGCCGGATTCAATCCTTTCGGCGACATGGGTGACATATTTGAAAACCTCTTCGGAGGCGGTTTTGGCGGCGGCTTCGGAGGCAGCACAAGATCACGTGCCGATGCACCGAGACGCGGTCAGGACGTTGACACAACCGTTACAATTGAATTTATGGAAGCCTGCATGGGTGTTAAGCGCGAGATCAAGATCAACCGTCTCGACAAATGTCCTGACTGTAAAGGTACAGGCGCATCAGCCGGTTCAACTCCGCAGACCTGTCCTGAGTGTAACGGACGCGGTCAGGTCAAGGTCGCACAGAGAACTCCTTTCGGCGTGATATCATCACAGAAAACATGTACCAAGTGCGGTGGTAAAGGAAAGATCGTTTCCAATCCGTGTTCAAAGTGCGGCGGAAACGGACGTATTCGTGTTTCAAAATCACTTTCAGTTGACATTCCGGCAGGTATTGATGACGGACAGATGCTCCGCGTAAGCGGTCAGGGTGATGCCGGTGTAAACGGCGGACCAAGCGGTAACCTTAACGTAGGTGTACGCGTAAAGAATCACCCTCTCTTCGAGCGTGATGAATACGATATCCACTGTGAGATCCCGATCACCTATGCACAGGCTGTAATGGGTGATGAACTTGTCGTTCCTACTATCGACGGCAATGTCAAGTACTCGATCGGCGAAGGCACACAGACCGGTACAGTCTTCAGACTCAAAGGCAAGGGTGTCAAGAAGCTCCAGCGTTCAGAACGCGGTGACCAGTACGTCAAAGTATACGTTGAAGTTCCTAAGAACCTTGACAAGAAGCAGAAGGAACTCCTCAAGGAATTCGAAGCTTCACTCGAAGACAAGAACTACGAAAAGAAAAAGAATTTCTTCGACAAGCTCAAGGAATTCAAGGAACGTTTCAAGGATAAGAATTAATATTTGCAACCCTCTCCATCCGGAGAGGGCTGTTTTTTTATGTTCAAAGTATTTTCGCCTTAAAAGTGTGGTGATACCCCGATTTTTCGTCATCAAAAATCTAATTTTCAGAGAATTTACATCCTCAAAAATGTATTTCAGATGTGTTTCCGGCCACAAGGAGGCATGTTGGTGTGCCTGTCAAACCGCGTATTTACTGCATTTACGCATGCATTTTAGTCATCCATCCAGAATGATTTCACGTCGCATTGACTTTCCGCCTTAAAAGTGTTATAATTTTTAAAAATACGTCATTAAAAATGTTGACACAGAAACATTTTCATCCTTAAAAATGTTTGAATCATGAATTTTTCGTCATAAAAAATGTAAAGGCGGTGTATACATGAAAAGAATCGCATATTCACAGCTGCTTAAATGGAAAGAAAAATCCGGTCGAAAGCCACTGATAATAAACGGTGCCAGACAGGTCGGAAAGACATGGCTTATGAAGGATTTCGGAAGAAACGAATTCCAGAATGTTGTTTATATTAATTTCGACAACAATACGGTTGCAAAAGAAATATTTGAACCCGATTATAATATTCCAAGAATAATTTCCTTGCTGAAGATACTCTCAAAAACAAACATAGAGCCGGATAACACGCTTATCATATTCGATGAGATACAGGAGTGCCCGAAAGCTCTGGGAAGTCTTAAATATTTCTGCGAAGATGCTCCTGAATACTACGTTATGGCAGCAGGTTCGCTTCTCGGAATAGCACTGCACAGCGGAACTTCGTTTCCGGTCGGCAAAGTAGAGTTTCTGACACTGTTCCCTATGACATTTGCAGAATTTCTCGAAGCCTCAGGAAACTCAATGTTATACGACCTTATCTCTTCCGAAAATCTCAGTTTCATATCACCTTTTTCAGAAAAACTCAAACTGCTTCTGAAGAAATATTATTATGTAGGTGGAATGCCTGAAGCTGTTAAAACATTTATAGATACAGACGATCTCTATAAGGTACGCGAGATCCAGAAAGGCCTTTTGCTTTACTACGAAAATGATTTTTCCAAGCATGCTCCGAAAGATCAGATCCCGAGAATACAAATGGTGTGGAATTCTATCCCGTCACAGCTTGCAAAGGAAAACAGAAAATTCATTTACAGTGTTGTACAAAAAGGTGCAAGAGCAAAAGAATTTGAACTTGCAATACAATGGCTGACTGATTACGGACTGATAAACAAAAGCATCCGGATCAGCAAACCGCATATGCCTCTTATTGCATATATGGATCAGTCGGTGTTTAAAATATACATGTCGGACGTCGGATTGTTAGGTGCAAAATCAGATCTTCCTGCAGTTTCAGTTATAGAAGGAAACCGCATCTTCACGGAATTCAAAGGCGCTCTTACAGAGCAGTTTGTCGCTCAGGAACTGAGAACCGCCGGTTTCAGTCTTTACTATTACTCCACTGAACATTCAGACGGAGAAATTGATTTTGTGGTACAGAACGAAAATCAGATAATTCCTCTTGAAGTAAAAGCCGAAGAAAATCTGAGAGCAAAAAGTCTCAGAGCTTACTGCAGTAAATATTCACCGGATGTGGCTATACGTACTTCTATGTCTGACTATCGTAAAGAAGAATGGATGACCAATGTTCCACTGTATGTTTTAACGGAATACATGAAAAAACTGAAAAACTAAACTAACCCCCGGCAGCTGAAATCAATCCGCTCAAGTGCCGGGGGTATCATTTTTTTTATTGTCATTTTTCTAAAGGTTCAGCCATGATCCTTAACGATCACGAAAAGAGGAATACGATATCCACTGCGAGATCCCGATCACCTATGCACAGGCTGTAATGGGTGATGAACTTGTCGTTCCTACTATCGACGGCAATGTCAAGTACTCGATCGGCAAAGGCACACAGACCGGCACTGTATTCAGACTCAAGGGCAAGGGTGTCAAGAAGCTCCAGCGTTCAGAACGCGGCGACCAGTACGTTAAAGTATATGTTGAAGTTCCTAAGAACCTCGACAAGAAACAGAAGGAACTCCTCAAGAAATTCGAAGCTTCACTCGAAGACAAGAACTACGAAAAGAAAAAGAATTTCTTCGACAAGCTCAAGGAATTCAAGGAACGTTT
>CADAPI010000098.1:8297-17752 GCA_902789705.1 uncultured Ruminococcus sp. | reverse complement strand
AAAGAAAACGCCGTAGTAGGTCTTGATAACAAACCTTCCCACTGTTTCCTCCGTGCATTCAAACTCAAACAGCTGCTCGCCGTTTAAGCAGACCTCGTTTCTCACCACTTCGTCAGATGCAAAGCATATTGAAATGTCATAGTGCTGGGCTGCCGGAATGTTGAACCTGAAGAAAAGCGAGTTACCTGTATCAACATCGAAGTCCGTAAGATAACCGTCACCGGAATAACCTGGTCTGGAGTCAGACTCGGTAAGGCACCAGTTTCCTTCAGTGTCCTCTGCCTCGATAAGCTGCTCGTAGGCAGTCTGGTTAATGGTCTCGGCATTGAGAACGTATTCCGATACTGTTTCTCTCGGTTCTTCAGTAATTTCAGTTTCAGCCGGTTCAGTTACGTTTCCGTCAGATCCGCTGTCTTCGTCAACAGTTTTCCTGTCTACTGAACTCTGCAGAAAATTAAGCACGCAAGCAGCACGACCAGCTTTCCGGAAACCTTTTTCTCAGCAGTTACGCTTGCGAAAATCGTTTTTATGTTTTTATCAGTCACTTTTCTGCTCAAAACATACCTCTTCCTTCTTAATTAATTGTACCATAGATTCAATTTACATGTCAATATAATTTAATGTGATTTTCTTAATTTTTAAGAATCGATTTAAGTGATTTAAGAAGATAATTTCTGATCAGAATGTCAGAACATATATCTTACTTAAATGCACACATCTTATAGTATATTATTTTTCTGACTTTTTTGCAAGTCAAAATTGAAATCGGTGTCTTTTTACGATATAATTATAGTGAACGTCAGAATATTTTGTCGTTTACTTCAGAACAAACGAAAACACAATAGTTATAAGCAGGGAGTAAGATATATGCAGAAAATGCTCGGTTACATGAGAAAAGCCATACAGGAATATGATATGCTTTCAGACGGAGACAGCGTCGCTGCAGGCATATCCGGAGGCAAGGACAGTCTTGTTATGCTTCTGGGTCTTCAGCTGCTCAGACGCTTCATAGGGATCGACTACAGCGTTCACGCTCTTGCCATTGACCCTGTATTCGGCGGAAAGGAAACGGACTACACGGCCATACGGGCACTCTGCGACGAATATGACATACCTTTCACCGTTGTTCCCACCCATATTGCCGAAGTCGTCTTTGACATACGAAAAGAACCGAATCCGTGCAGTCTTTGCTCCCGCATGAGACGCGGTGCTCTTCTTGAAGCCACACGCGAAATCGGATGCAGCAAACTCGCACTCGGTCACAACAGGGACGACGCCGTTGAAACTTTTTTCATGAATCTGTTCAACGAAGGCCGGATAGACTGCTTCTCGCCTGTCTCGTATATGTCTCATCACGACGTAACGGTAATAAGGCCTCTTGTAAAAGCTCCTGAGCGTGAAGTAGCCGGAACAGCCAGAAAACTTGAACTGCCGGTCTTAAAGTCCGCCTGTCCCGAAGACGGCCACACCAGCCGCGAAGAAGTAAGGCAGTTCATACTCGAAAAGGAACGCGAAGACCGCCGGTTCCAGGATAAAATAACCGGTGCTCTCAAACGCGCAGGAATAAGCAGATGGTGAGCACATACAGGTAATCCTGACAAAAGAAAACGGAAGAAAAGCACATGGCTCTTCTTCCGTTTTTGTTTTGGTTTAAATATTTATTCGACCGGCAGTTTCATATTTCAGCATGAAGCCGGTGCGAAATACCGCTCTCTGTGACGCGAAAATCAGCGTTTTCCTGATCAGGCAAAGAATGTTGACCAGAAAGCGTTGTCGATCTTGCTGTCATTGAGGAGTGCTCTGAGAATGTATGTAGCATCAGTCTGCTTGAATGACTTGCCGCTTTCAGAACCGTCAACGTCTCCTGATGCATTTGCAAGCTCAAAGATCTTTTCCTTTGATTCGTTCTTAAGCTCTTCACGGATGGTGCCCTTTATGAGGTCGTAAAGAACTTCCGTCTTGTTATCTGAAACTGAGCTTTCAAGGAGATATCTGAGCATGAATGTTGCGTCAGTCTGTGATACCTTGCCGTCGAGGTTGAAGTCACCCTTCAGGATATCTGACTTGGCAGTTTCACCTACTGTGATACCTGAACCGGTTGATGTATAAATCTTTTCGCCGGCTCCGTTGTCTATAACAGCTATCTTGCCGTCAGAGAGCTTACCAAAGATGGATGCTACAGTAACATCAGATGCGCCCTTTGCGTTCTCAGGAACATTTACTACAAGAGTAAAGAGTTCATCGTCCTTGCCGAGAGCAGAGGATTTAATGTCACCGAGTACATAGTAGTCACCTGTCTCTGACTTGAAATCAGTTTTTGCTTCTATAGCAGCTGTTGTCAAAAGATCCATCTTTTTCAGAGTTCCGATCTTATCACTTTTCTTTACTTCTGCAACAGAATAGCCTGCAGGAAGTTTAAAGCCGAATGCCGCATAGTCAAACGCATCTGTCGCAGGAGCATAATCCTTAAGTTTTACCTTTAACTCAACCTGCTTTGTTCCCTCTGCGGCTGTAACTGCCGGTACATCGATATCTATTGAAGCACCCTCTGCAAGTTTCACAGGATTTTTCAGACTGTCATAATCAAGTGCCGGTGTCGGATTTGCAGTAGGAACAGCTGTTGGTGTTTCAGTTGGATTTACCGTTGGTGTTGGTGTTGCTGCTGGTGTTTCTGTAGGCTTTACAGTTGGAGTTTCTGTTGTTGCTGCCGTCGGTGTTTCTGTCGGCTTTACCGTCGGTGTTTCTGTTGGCTTTGCTGTTGGTGTTTCTGTTGGTTTGGTAGTTGGTGTTTCTGTTGGTGCAGGTGTAGCAGCAGTGCTGTCTGTTAAAGTTACAGAGCCGTTCTTAAGGTTTACACTATCATCAAATCCTGTATTCTCCCACGGAACGAACTTTGTCTTCGGGGAAAGTTTGATATCGTATGCCTTTCCTGTTTCAGGCTTTTCAGGAAGCGCAAAAAGAAGTGTAAGAAGTTCACCTGTTTCAGTAACATTTGCCTTGTCCTTAAGCATGATAACTACCTTGTTGTAGTAACCGCTGACTGATACAGGACCGTCTTCAATATTTTCAAAATTTGAAACAGTAGCCTTACCGTCCTTCTGATAATTCTTACATCCTACAAATGTAAGTGCCTCGTCGTATTCAAGTCTGAGCTGTCCGAGATAAAAACCACTGTTCTTTTCGAGGTTTACTTTAACTTCAACAACCAGATTGTCATCAAGTGAACTGATGTTGTCTGCCGGTACGTCATCCCTGTACAGTTTGTTCTCATTATAGTATACAAGTGTCTTTAATGAGTTAATATCATATGTTTCATTTGAAACTGATGCTGCATAACCGTATGATTCTGATTCAGCTGCGAAAACCTCATTAGCGTCAAAAAGATCTGTCGAAGGTAATACTGCCAAAGATGCTGATGCGATGATAGCAAATGCTGTGACTGCAGCTGCTGTTTTTCTGAATAATTTCATTTATAATCCTCCTTGACCATAATAAATAATAATTTTATGTAAATATCATATCACAATTCGTGCAATTAGTCAAATCAATTTCATTAACGGATGCACTGATCAAAACAAGAATGCCTTTTCGCTGTATTTCCGGATGAAGATTATGCCTGACTTTACCCCGCGTCGATATGTAAAAAAAGCGGCGCAGAAAACTGCACCGCTGATTTTTTATTTCCAGAATGATATAAGACTTTCAATATCGTAGGCAATTTCAGGAAAAATATAATAATACTCCTGATAACGGAAGGCCTGGTTTACGATCTGAATGCCTTCAACGTAAATCACCCATATAACAGAAAAGCACACGAAGCTTGATATCATCTTCTTTATAGTCTGATTCTTTGTAGTCCTCAGGATCAGGAACATAAGTATATAGGCACCCATGATCATCTCAAGTGAAAAGTCGCCCATATATCTTACCGCATATCCGCTTTCCCATACTGAAGCAATGATAATAAACGGACAGATAAGGCCCGGGATCACGATCTTCACAAGGTTGATTATCTTCTGTCTGCGGGTTGGAAAACATCTCATTGCCCTTCTTGCAAAGATATAGAACCATACAGGCGGCACAAGCATGAACAGACCGGATGTATTCAGTGTATTGAGTACATCGACATAGAAATAGCCCGTTTTGTGCAGATGCTGGAAGCTTGTCTTTACAAAAGGATATTCCGTAAGGAACACCGGAGGATTAAACAGATAATTATAAATTGCTACTGCCGAGAATTTTGTGTGGAACTCGGAACGTGTAAAGTCGTTTATAGTAAGGGAATACTGTATTCCGAAGTCAAACGGAGAATCAAATCTTGCATAGTTGTAAGCCATCTGAACAAAACCGAGGAGGAACATTGGTCCGTAGGCGCACAGAATGTACTTTACCGATGCCGCATTAAAAAGTTTGTCAGACTTCGTTTTTCTGCCGGCAGCCGCAGGAATTGCAGGTAACATAAGGACTGCAGCACTTATACAGTATACGGCAAGAGTCGGACGGCAGAGAACAGCCGCAGCAAGGAAAAATGATGCCAGAGCAGTCTTTTTTAAAGATATCTTTTCTCCGAAAAGCAGACCCGACTCGAACAGGAAGTAAATGCCCCACGAAATAAACGCAAGACCTGCTGCTATTGCTATTTCATAAAAATCAGGACGTCCTATACTGTACCAGATACCGCTTGAAAGCTGAAGAATGAACAGGCATCCTATGACGATACCCGCAGGAAGTTCTGAAAAACGTTTTCTGACTAAAGACATATAGAGCATGGTTATGCCTGCAAAAGCGATGAACGCAAAAATAAGAATACCAAGTTCATCAGGACAGTAGTAACCTGTGATCAGATTGTACGGCATGAACAGAAGTATTACCGGAGCAATTCCGTAGTATGAATAGTAGTGACCCTTGTACAGGACATGATCCCATGCGTAAGACTCACCGGTCTCGTTTCTCTGGTTTTCATCGTAAGGGTTGTCTATTTCGCTTAAAAATCCCTCAACGTCACGGTCAAGATAAACATGGCCTTTCTTGAAGGCCTCAACAAGTTCCTCAGTTACTTGATTGCCGCTTTCAAGATGGAACTGTTTTGTCCATGTAGAATCAGTCATATGGTAATCTACCATCATAAATGAAATTGCCATACATCCGGCTGTAATAAACAGAGCTGCCGTATTGCAAAGGTACTGTCTGTCACAAAACTTTTCAGACAGAACACCGCCGCAGGTAAGGCTGTATATAAACAGGGAAATAACCGTTATAATTATGAATCGCAGATACTGTATGTTGAACGGTATTGGTTTATTGAAAACGATCTTTTTCAAAGAAACATGTTCACCGCCGTCGAAATTAAGACGAAGTCTCATCTGACTTACCTTTCCGGACAGATCGCACTGAAGAAACTGTGAGCCGTATCTGTCACGGACAAGTGTGCTTTTAACCATGTCATTACGGAATTCCATGGACTGGGTCTCATCTTTGGTATCAAGTGATATTTCGACATGCTGTATCTTCTCATCATAATAGGAGATGTCCGCAAACACTGTACATACAGGAATGTTTATGTCAGATATAATACCAGAAAACTCTTCTTTCGGTTCAATGAAAACAGAACCGTCTTCAAGATATCCGTTTTCACGGAGTTCAAAGTCCGAACAGCTGACTTCCTTCTCAGGATAATTTCCCGCCCAGGTCCTGTATGATGGTATATTGAAAACCGTTAGTTCAAGCAGTGCAACGACAGCTATGGTTTTAAGAAGAAACTTCTGTTCCCTGCCGAATTTTTCGGAATCAGCAAAGGACACAAAACTTGAAAGCGCACAGGCAAATGCGGAAAATGCCCATGCATCAGAAAACTGCCCCGGTTCGACCACATTCATGGAGCCAAGAATACTGATAAGGATCGGTACAAGGGAAAGTACAGGCGGTAAAAGCCTTTTAAAACGATCTGAAATCTTTTCTGAAACGTTTTTATATGACAGATAAAACACTGCTATAGAAACAATTATACTAATAAAAAATAAAACTGCGTTCATAAATTACCTTCTTCTTTTTTTATCAGACATTGACTATTATACAGTATTATCCGGTTATCGTCAAGACATAAAAAGATCCCTGCGTAAAAATTACACAGGGATCCGGTGGTTTAAAAAGTATCTGATACTTTCGTTAAATTACTTCTTGTTGAGTGTTTCAACATATGAATCGAATGAACCAACTGATGCAGCATCTACGCCCTTATCGAGGAGGTATCTGAGAATGTATGTAGCATCAGCAGGGTTTACCTTTTCATCAGCATTTGAGTCAACTGCGTACTGAACAGCTGCAAGGAGCTTTTCAATACCAACTGAATCTACTGTAGCTGCTACTTCATCATTGTTTGTTAATACCTTGTCCTGTTCCCAGAGGCTTGGTAAGAGAGTCTTCTTGTTAACGTCGAGTTCAAGAGCTTCTCTGAGGATGTATGTAGCGTCAACCTGTTCGATCTTGTTGCTGAGGTTTGTATCGCCCTTCATAACATAGATGATGTCAGAAACTTCGACCTTGCCAAGGTTAATAGATTCCTGCTTAGCATTGGCAGCGTCAATGAACTTAGGAACGATCTGGAATGACTGACCTGAAACAGCGTCTTCAGGAAGTTCAACTGTGAGTTCAGCAATTACTTCGTTATCGAACTTAGTATCAACAACATCTGTATCACCTGCTTTAGGAAGAGGTGCAAAAATGCAGCCCTGAGCGTCTTCAGTTAATTCAAAGTTCTTGTTCTTGAGTTCAATGCTCTTGATCTTAGCGCCGTTTGTTGCACGGAATCTTGTGTTAACAGAAGCAAAAGAACCATTAAGTGTTACAGGAACCTTAACGTCTGTCTTTGATGTTGTGTTAACTGAAGCAAGAGTAAATGATGCAGAATCAGTTTTGTTTGCAGCTCCTACGAAAAGTACTACAGAAGCATTATCTGCAGATGTAGCAGCTGTTTCACCGATCTTTGCACTGTCCATGCTAAGAACGAATGATGTATTTTCAGGAATAGCTGAAGCAGCATTACCATTTTTGTCGATAATCTTAACTATTACGTTGGCAATTGTCTGACCCTTCTTAACGTCAGCTGAACCAGCGAAAGTTACTGTATTGTCCTTTGATGTAGCTGTGAGGCCTTCAACCTTTGATTCAACACCGGAAACTACAGCCTTGAAGCTGCCGCCGAACTGAATCTTTGTGCTGAGCTTTAATTCAGCAGATGTGATAGTTGTGCTCTTTGATAAAGAAACTGGTACTGTAAATGTATCAAGGCCCTTTGCAATAAGCTGATCTTTAAGTACAAAGCTGGCAGCAGATGCAGATGCAGCATCTTCCGCTGCTGAGCAGATCATTGCAGGAACAGAGAGCATAGATAAAGTCATAGCTGCTGTTGTAGCTACTGAAATTACTTTTTTCATATTAATCCTCTTTTCTAACAAAATTTTTCATCGCGTTTTCTTCGCTGAATAAATTATAATTAAATCCTCCTGTCACCAGGAGGATTTAATATTCAAAAGTAAGTTTATAGAAAAACTAACTGTTAATTAGTCCTTCTTCTTCTTAAGAGCAATTGCTGCACCAGCTGCTGCTACCATTGTAACTGCGAGAGCTGCTACGCCGTTGCTGCTGTTACCTGTTGCAGGTGAGTTAGGCTGCTTAGAAACAGATACTGTTGTACCAGCAGTTGTTGTTACTGTTGTTGTAGCTTCTGTTGTAGCCTCTGTTGTAGCTTCAGTTGTTGTAGCTATTGTTGTAGCTTCTGTTGTAGCTTCTGTTGTTGTAGCTTCTGTTGTAGCTTCTGTTGTAACTACTGTAGTAACTGCTTCTGTTACAGCAGGAGCAATGAACTTAACACCCTTAGATGTGTAAGGCATGTCGTTCTGGCTGTCAACGTGTGTATTGATGAGGTTGAATTCATATTCGTCCTTAGACCAGTCCATAATGAATTCGCCGCCTGCTTCAGGGATCTTTACTGTGTAAGTAGCGATTACAAAATCATCTTCGTCAACTTCAACTTCTTCAGAGTATGACTGGTTGATCTGTACGAACTTACCATTAGGATCCTTCTTAGAGTTTACTTCTCTTGTAACCTTTGATAATTCAACGCCGCCAAGATCATGTCTGAACTGAATTGTATCATACTTAGCGCCCTTTGAGTTTGTTACTGCAACCTGAACCTGTACTTCATCTCCAGGCTTTACAACGTATGTGTTGTAATCTGTAGCATCTGTCTTTGTGAGAGCTGATGCTTCGAGTTCGAGTTCTGGCTTTTCAGCTGATGCTGAAACACTTACTGCTGTACCAACAGCCATTAATGACATAGCTGATACAAGTGCTACTGTTTTCTTAAAAACATTCTTCATAACAATTTAATTCCTTTCAATATATTCCTAAAAATTCATTTTGACATTTAACTCCTGGAATAAGGAGCTTGATGACCATTAACTGATCACCCGCGTATGTCACACGCTATATAGCTGACATTCACACAGATCTCAGTAAACCGGGATCTGTGTTGAATGCTTAACTATCAGATAAAATTACTTGATAACGCCTACAGTCTTCCAGATTTCTTCTGAAATTCTGTTCTTGTCATCTGTCTTTGCAAAGTCTCTTTCGAGAATTGCACGGAGAATGAATGTAGCGTCAACCTGCTTACCTTCGCCGTCCATATCAGTATCGCCGAGGAACTTTGCAAAGTCAACGGTGTACTTGCCGAGTTCTTTCTTAGCTTCTGCTCTGTCAGCGAGAACTGTATCCTCAATTATCGATTTGCCGTCAACCTGAGTAGCAAGCTGCTCTCTGAGGATATATGTTGCGTCAGTCTGTAATACACTGTGGCTGAGATCAAAGTCACCGAGGAGACCGATCATAACCGGCATATCAACTGTTATGTTCTTAGCCTTTAATTCATCGATAAATTTCTGAGCAACTTCAGCATCAAGTGCCTTGCCGTCAGCACCAATTATATCTTCTGGCTTGAAGTTATCGAATGAAATCTTAACTGGAACATTGTACTTGAAATTCTTTTCGTTATATACCTTACCAGGATTTGTTTCTTCAGATGTAGGAAGAATTACATTATCCTTTGTAAGCTTGAAGTTGAATTCTGTTGGAGTTTTCTTTCCATCTTTACCCTGAACTTCTGCTTCAAGCTTAACTGATGCGCCAAAGTCTTCAGCGAGCTTATTGAATTCCTTTTCATGTTCATAGTAGAATTCCGGCTTGTATTCTTCAGGGAATACCTGAACTCCTATAATCTTTTCGAATTCAGATACATCTGTTACTGTAAGATCGATCTGGATTTCACCAATTGTTGTAACTTCTGTAGTAGTTGTTGTTATTGCTGTTGTAACTGGTGCTGTTGTTTCAATAGTTGTTTCAGATGCTGTTGAAACTGGTGTTGTTTCAGATGCTGTTGAAACTGGTGTTGTTTCAGA
>CADAPI010000098.1:0-8291 GCA_902789705.1 uncultured Ruminococcus sp. | reverse complement strand
GTTGTTTCAGATGCTGTTGAAACTGGTGTTGTTTCAGATGCTGTTGAAACTGGTGTTGTTTCAGATGCTGTTGAAACTGGTGTTGTTTCAGATGCTGTTACAGCTGGTGTAACATAAGAATTAATAATAATAGCACCGTCTTTAAGAACAGGCTTAACAGTATTTCTTGCTGCATCAGCAACATCAACATCACCCTTGAATACTACAGGGTATTCAGTTTCTTTGATTTCTGCAGGAAGTTCAACTGTAAGAATAAAGAGCTTTGTATTTTCTTCACCGAATGTATAGTCGGAAACCTTGCCCTTGAATTCATTGTTCCATGTTGCCTTGCTGCCGTCTTCGCTTGAAAGAACGTCGCCAGGAACTGCTGCTTCCTTAATACCTGTAACCTTTGCACCCTTCTGTGCTTCGAAAGCAGCTACGATTGCTGTTGCGCTGCCGCCCTTAGCATATACAGGAAGTTCAAATGTTCTGTTATTATCAGCAATGTCAACCTTTAATGTATCGATTGTAAGATCAAGTGTTTTTTCCTTAACGTCGCCGACAACGAGGTCAACCGCAGGAAGCTTTACAGGACTGATAGATACTCTGTCAGCTGTTGATGTATCTTCACTCTTCAGTGAGAGTGTGAACTTGTCACCATCCTTAGCATCTTCAGGAATTGCTACATTGATAGTATAGAGATGTGTCTCTTCCTTGAATGTGTAGCCCTTGAATTCGCCAGGAATTGTCCATACTGCCTTGAGATTTGTATCTTCGCCGGCATCAACTTCACCGATCTTGCCCTTTTCAAAGCTCTTGATCTCAGCCTTGGCTGTAAGATCATAGCCGAATACTATAGCACCGATCGCGTTGGATGGACACTGGATCTCGAGACCTACAGGAACTACGTCGCCAGCCTTAACCTTGATTGTTTCAGCTTCTGTCCACTTGCCGTCTGCACCTTCGGCAAACTTGAGTGTGTAGTCCTCAGCAGTCGGAGTACCAAAAGCAATCTTTTCTGTAAGATCAGACTTTTCGTCGAAAGCATAACCTTCTGTCTTTGCAAGATCTGAAGGGTCGATCGACTTTACTGTGAGTGTATATGTTGAATCTTCCTTTGCATCGTCAGGAAGTGTGATTTCAACATTTGCAATAGCGGTGTCCTTAAGCTCAGGAGCTTTAATTCCATCGCTGCTTGTCCATATAAAACTTCTTGCGTTTGACGCAGCTTCGTCTGGTGTAACTGAAGCTAATTCTTCACTGAAACCTGTGATAACCGGATCAGCAGCACCTGCTTTATCAGCCTTTACTTCAACTTTAACTGTCATAGCAAGAAGATCTGTTGAAGTTACCTTTACAGGAATGCTTACTTTTTTAGTTCCTACCGGTACCTTTGTTGTTCCGGCATAAACTGCATCGCCGATGTTCATTACCGGTTTTGCTTCAGCTGCTGATACAACTGCTATAGTGTTAGAACCTATAGCCTGTGAAGCAGCTCCACCAAATACAGAAGCAGTCATCATTAAAGAAGTTATTAATGATAAACCTCTCTTCATGAAAATATCCTTTCTGTAGCGGATCCTCAGATCAGGATCCAATCATCGAATATGTGTCAGAACTGATTCTTTCTGTCAAAAGATCAGACACTGATAAGAAATGCAATCCAAGTGCCGGAGAATTCCGGTACTTGGAATGCGTTATAATTATGATTTAATTACTTTTTGATTGGTAACTTATCATCTGTATAATCCTTGTAACCGAGGATATACTTCTTGAGTGCATCAAAGTCGCTTACATCAAGAACATCATCAGATGTGAGGTCTGTATTGCCGTCCTTCTGATTCATGTTACCGTTTCTGATACCCTTTTCAGTGAGCTTAGCATCCTTAGGACTTACTAAGAACTGCATCATAGCTACGAGGTCCTTTGCTGAAACAGCGCCGTCATCATTTACGTCGCCCCAGAGAATATCTGTTGGAATATCAGCAACAGTGATAAGGCCCTGCTGTTCAACTGCAGATGTGTAAGTAACGTCCTTTGTACCATCAGCGTAGCCGAATGTCATTGTCTTGTTACCTTCACGTGGAATAGCGATCATCTCTACCGGGATCTTGTCGCCAACCTTAGCGTCCTTTGAAACAGTACCTGTTACAGAAACGATAGCACCTGTTTTCTTTGCCCAGTACTTGTCTGAATCAAGACCTGTGCACCAGAGAACTGCAATTACGTTCTTGCCGTCAACTTCAGCTGTATTGTAGTCGAAGCAGTCGTACTTGCCCTTGTTTACCATTGTAACTTCTTCTCCGATTGTAGGAGACTTTTCTAATTCAGCTGCTGTAGCACCTGTATTGAGAACAGCACCTTCTGCAACCTTAACGTCTGAGATCTGCTTAGGATCGTATGCGATAGCAAACTCACATCCTGAGAAACCTGTTCCGTCAAACTTGTCGAGGTTAAAGTTAAGTTCGAAAGAAGCTCCCGGAGCCTTTTCGATCTGATCTCCCTTGATAATCACCTGTTCTCCAGCAGCGTTTACGAAGGTTGCTGCTGATGCAGCTGTCATTGCAAGAGCACATACAGCTGAAATAAATCTTTTAGCCTTCATTTTTTCCCTCCATTTAAATTTTTATATAATCAAAAGAACGTCCGTTCCCTCAATATATAATATATTTTAATATTACCTTAGTAATATCATATCCATTGTGAGGATCAGAGCTTGTCGATTACCTTAGAAACGAACTGCTTGATTCTTGCAAGGTCTGTAAGAGCTACGCTTCCGTCCTTGTCAACGTCAGCATTGATAGCAGACTGGCCGGAAACAGGCTTCTTGTCAACGAGTGAGATAGCAAGTGTTGTGATATCTGTGATATCTACTTTACCGTCGCAGTCAACGTCACCGAGAAGTGTTGCGCCTGGAGCTGTTGTCTCAGTTGGCTTTGTTGTAGGTGATGGTTCTGTTGTAGCCTTAGGACCGATTGAAACTGTACCAGCCTTAGCTGTACCGTTTACTACTGCAAGTCCTTCAACTGCGATGTCGATGCCTTCAGCATCCTTTCTTACGCCCTTTGTGATATCAACCTTAGCGTCGCCGTCCTTTAATGCCTTGCAGTTAAGTGTAAGGAGAACACCGTCGCTCTTGATCCACTTTGAGCTGTCTGATACAGAACCTGTAGCCCAGAGAACTGAAACAGCACCGTTGTTGATATTAGTAGCAAGGTTTGAAGAGAAGCCTTCAACCTGCTTGTCGTTTGTCTTTGAAACAGCACCTTCTGTAACGCCTGTTACTTCCATGAGTGATGTATCGTACTTGATAGCGAAATCAAGACCTGCGATACCTGATGAAGGTACACCAGCGAGTGAGATGTCTACTGTAAATTCCTTGCCTGATTCAACAGCCTTTGATTCTGCGCCGATTGTGATAGCGTCTGCTGCAGAAACTGAAGCTACTGTGCTGAATAATGATGCTGTACATGCTGTTGCGATTAAGCAAGCTGCTGCTTTATTGAATTTCATAATAAAATTCCTCCTAAGTAAAATTTAATCTTCTTTTCAAACTTTCAAACTTTCGCATACAAAAAACATAAATATAATTCAACCATTCGTGAATACGATTCACGGTAAATTTTGTATTACAGAAAAAACTCGTAATACGGCAAACAAATAACATAAATATTCTATTTTCATATAGATTTATTATATTTTATGTTGGGTTAGAAGTCAAGACTATCAAAAACTTTTTGTAAATAATTATAAATCAATTTTATCAAAATTGTTTATAATAATGAAACCCATAAATTAAAGACCAATTTTACTCCTGTTCACTATACAATTCAATTATATTTCAATTACCCTCAAAAGTCAATACGTTTACTGAATATTTGGCGGTTGTTAGTAACGTATTTACCTGCCGTTTTAAAGGTCGTTTTGTACGTATTCAACAACTCTATGATTTTTTTTAAAGACAAGCAGTTTACTGAGCACATAATTGCTTATAAGTATGATCACATTGGCGATCAGTTTGAAGATCATCTCGTTGAATCTGCCTGCATTGCCGAAGGCTGAAAACGGAGTTTTGCTGTAATCAAGCGATTCGAGGTTCATGAGATCGATGAATGTTCCGGCAAAACGATCAGCGCAGAGATACATTATAGCAACCTCCATAAAGTAGGTTGCTAATCTTGCACCGTAGAATCTTGCTGCTTCCGCTGCAATTCCCTTTGTAGTGTGCTCCTCACTTTTGAAAACGAATTTCCTGTTTGTCACATATGCGAATGTAACTGCGCATATCCAGGATATGCTCGTGCTTACAATAACGCTTGTATGCAGGAAGCGTGATGCCAGAAACTGTGTCACAAATGACACGGCAGTAGTCAGCACACCAAATATAATATAAAGTATAATATCCTCGTATTTTTTATATAGCTTTTTTATCATTGTCCTTCTCCTTTCGTTTTTCACTCTATAAGCGGAGTGTTTTATCATTGTTCTGTTTCTTTCGCTTTTCACTCTATAAATAATATCACATCCGGCGTATTTTTCAATCGTTTATCCGCAATTTCGTCATTATACATATTTAAACGCACAGTTTTGTTTTTTACTTCGTCTATTTATCCCTGCTTTTTTTGAGCAAAACTATTGAACATATTAATTTATTATGATAATATTGTAATGTATATTCTTTTCAGAGAGGTAAATATGATAAACATCATTCTAATAATCGTTCTTGTAGCCTTTTCTGCCACTTTTTCAGGATGCGAGACTGCATTTTCCACTGTAAACAGGATGCGTCTGAGAAACAAAGCCTCCCAGGGAAACACAAAGGCAAAGAAGGCTCTTGCCATAGCTGAATCGTTTGACGATTCGCTTACTGCGATACTTATAGGAAACAATATTGTAAACATTGCTTCCGCTTCCATCAGTACAGTTCTTTTCACTGATCTGTTCGGAAACAAAGGTGTCGGCATTGCTACTATAGTTATGACGGTAGTGGTTCTTATTTTCGGTGAGATTCTTCCTAAGACCTATGCCAAGGAAAATTCCGAAAAATGTTCGCTCTTCTTCGCCGGATTTCTTTCAACACTCATTATTATACTGAAACCGATCGTATGGATCTTCACTACTATAAAAAGTTTCGTTTCAAAGCTCTACTCCAATCCGGACAAGTCCCCTTCAGTTACTGAAGACGAATTACACATTATAATAGACGAGATCGAAGAAGAAGGCGTACTCGAGGAATCTGAAAGTGAACTTGTAAAAAGTGCTCTTGACTTTGACGAAAAGGTTGTAAGCGAGATACTTACACCACGTGTCAAGGTCGTTGGCGTTGAGATCAACACACCGGTTGACGAGATAAAACAGGTTTTTCTCACTGAGATGTATTCAAGACTTCCTGTTTATGAAAAAACTATGGATAATATAGTGGGCATCATCACCCAGAAAGATTTCTTCAAAATGATCTTTGAAGGTAAAAATGATATTCAGCGTATTATTCAGGACGTAGTTTTTATTTCCGAATTCAAGCCTATAAATGATGCTCTCCATGAGATGCAGCGTTCCAAAACCCACATGTCTGTAATAATCGATCAGTACGGCGGTACAAAGGGCATTGTCACTATGGAAGATATCATCGAGGAGCTTGTCGGCGAGATCTACGACGAAAACGACGAAGTGATCTCTCCTATGACCCGAACTGACGAAGACACATTTGACATATCAGGTGAGCTGACTGTCAGTGAGATGCTCGAAACACTTGAATATCCTGAGGATTACATCCGCACCAACGCAACTACAGTAAGCGGATGGATAATGGAACTTACAGGTCATATTCCGAAGGAAGGCGAGCTCATACAGAGCGACTGCTTCGAGATAAAGATCATGGAAATGAACGAAAATAAAATAGTAAAGCTTCAGTTAAAGATCGTAAGGCCGGAAATACCGGAGGAAGAAACACCAGAAGAATAAAATATAGCGAACGTAAAGTTTTACGTTCGCTGTTTTTTTACAGTAAATTTAGTGTTTTTTTGATCAAACTTTTTATATCTTTTCAATTGACATTGTAGCAACTGCGTTAAGACTTACGTCTGCCGTAATGCCCGCAAGATAATTGTAGTATCCCTGACAGGCAATCATTGCGCCGTTGTCGCCGCAGAGAGAAAGCGGAGGCATGAAAAGTTCAAATCCGTTCTTTTCACAGGCAGCTGAAAGAGTGCTGCGTACTCCTGAGTTTGCAGAAACACCGCCGGCAAGGACTATCTTTTTATATCCCAGATCCTTTGCTGCCAGAATAGTTTTAGACACGAGGATCTCGGAAATCGTCTTCTGAACAGATGCAGCCATGTCGTTTTTGTTTATCTCCACACCCTTCTGTGAAGCATTGTGGACTGTGTTGATAACAGCTGTCTTAAGACCCGAAAAACTGAAATCATATTCACTTCCGGCAACTCTCGGAATCGGAAGCTTATAGACTTCCGGATTACCAAGTGCTGAAGCCTTGTCTATGTGAACTCCGCCAGGATACGGGAAGCCGAGTGCTCTTGCACATTTGTCGAAACATTCTCCGGCAGCATCGTCTCTCGTTTTCCCCACTACACGGAAAACTGTACGGTCGAGAACCTCTATAATGTGACTGTGTCCGCCGCTTGCCACCAGGCAAAGATACGGAGGTTCCAGTTCAGGATGAGCAATGTAGTTTGAAGCTATGTGGCCGGCAATGTGATGTACCGGTATAAGTGGCTTTCCTGATGCCATAGCAAGGCCTTTGGCAAAGCTTACGCCTACCAGAAGGGCACCTATGAGGCCCGGAGCATATGTCACTGCGATCCCATCCATGTCATCAAGCGTCTTTCCCGCCTTGTCCAGAGCTTCGCGTACAACGCCGAGTATATTTTCACTGTGTCTTCTTGAGGCTATTTCCGGCACTACTCCGCCGTATTTCTTATGTTCTTCGATCTGGGTCGATATCACCGATGAAAGAATAGTCGTTCCGTTCTCCGAAACGCTGGCTGCAGTTTCATCGCATGAACTTTCAATACCCAATATTAGCATCTGTAATCAAACCTTTCGTTTAGTCATGAGCAGTGCATCCTCAACAGGACACCTGTAAAATTTTTTTCTTCTGCCTAATACAGTATAACCGAATTTTTCATACATTTCAATAGCGTGTACATTGCTTTCACGCACTTCAAGATTAAATATATTCACTTCAGGCGGAAGAAGTTCTTCGATACACCCGAGAAGATAAGTTCCAAGCCCCCTGCTGCGGAATTCCTGCACAACTGCTATCCTGTTTATATTGCACTCATCGAGTACAAATGAAACAGCGGCATACGCAACTATTTCATCCGTATCGTTAAGAGTAACCACCGGAACTATCTCCATTTTGCTGTCTACACTTGAAATGAACGCCTTTTCGCTCCAGAAGTCAGAAAAAATACTCTGATCAAGTTCCGCAAGTCTGATAACATCCTTAAGAACGGCCATTCGTACCGTTACATCATCCCTTTGCATCATACCACGTCCTGCCTTTGTTTACATCAGCGATAAGCGGTACACTTAAGTCTGCCGCACCTGTCATCTCCTCGGAAAGTATCTTTGCAGCACGTTCAGCATCTGCCTCCGAAACTTCAACTATAAGTTCGTCGTGTACCTGAAGGATAAGGTCAGCATCAAGACCTTCCTCACGAAGTCTGTTATATACTCTGACCATGGCAATCTTGATTATATCAGCTGCAGAGCCCTGTACAGGAGTGTTCATTGCGATACGCTTACCTGCCGCCTGCACCATTTTGTTTGAAGCACGAAGTTCCGGAACAGCTCTTCTTCTGCCGAACATGGTATAGACATATCCTGTTTCCTGTGCTGTTTGAACAGTCTGATCCATAAATGATCCAACGGCTGAATAGTTTTTAAGATAATTCTTTATATAACGGTCTGCTTCCGCAACAGAAACGCCGATATCCTTTGAAAGAGAAAACGCCCCTATTCCGTATATGATACCGAAATTTACGGCCTTAGCGGCGCTTCTCATAGCGCTGGTGACCATAACAGGCGGCATGTCAAATACCTGGGAGGCGGTCATAGTATGGATGTCGGTGCCTTCCCTGAATGCCTGCTGCATATTTTCGTCGCCGCACATATGTGCAAGAATACGAAGTTCGATCTGACTGTAGTCGGCATCAAGGAGGACTCTTCCCTCACCTGATGTGAAGAACTTTCTCATCTGACTACCAAGTTCAGTTCTAACAGGAATGTTCTGCATGTTCGGTTCAGTGGATGAAATACGTCCTGTTCTTGTTTCGGTCTGTTTGAAT
>CADAPI010000097.1 GCA_902789705.1 uncultured Ruminococcus sp. | reverse complement strand
GCAGCACATCCGGCTGATATCTTTGCAGCATTGAATACTGCAGATTTCGAAATTTTAGGCATAGATTTTTCTCCGTTGGAATGTTTGAAGTTCATTGTTTACCTGTTTTAAGTATATCATATCCGGAAATACTGTTCAATGGAAATAAATTACATCAATTGGGAAAACAGTGTTTCCCCAATTCGATAAAGCAGTTCAGATGAAAGAATGACTGGAGTTTAACTGAACTGATTTCTTACTGCTGAAAATGTATAATCACCCTTGAAATTGACGCGGATACATGTTATAATTATTTAATAGAACGATTGTGATATCGGACAGAGGGGAAGTGCAGAACATGAGAAAGCTTGTACTGATCATGCTGTGTATCGGCCTTTTCGTTTGGGGCGTTGTAAAAGTGTTCGACAGAAAAGACCATGACCTTGATAATGTAGGCGAGGTCAGTGTGATACGCACTCTTGACGGTAATGCAGAAAGTCATGCGGTCAAGGGAGAAAAACTTAATAAATGCTTTAAGGATAAAATAACTGATTTTGATATAGCGCCGCTTTCCGAGCTTGCCTCGGATGCAGTAACGGTGGAAAAGCCGGATGTAATTGATGACAAAAACAATATTGCCGTTAAGTACAAGGGTGAATTTATAGATGAGGAAGAACACGATATCTACTACAGTATCTACGATTCAGATTTCAATCTTCTGTATGAAACGGACACCCTCGGGGTGGTTTTTGAAAAGGGAAACGATTATTATGCAGTAGTTGACGTAAAATGGGGACACATAAAGAATTATGTCTGCCTGCGTTACTGCATTAAGATAACCACATAAAAGAGTCATTTGTGATTCTTTTGTGTGGTTTTTTTATATTAAACGAAAAATTTATTTTTCGTTTAATATTAGCCGATATGCAGGGAGCAAACGTAGTTTGCGAATCTGCAAGGCAATTTATATGAATTAATTATAGTGAACGTAAAAAACTTTTTGCGTTTACTATGATTTGGATGCAAAAAACCATTTACTTTTTGACGAAAATGTGGTAAAATGAATTCATAGTTTTTAGCGAGGTGATACAGAGAGTGAAGAAGTTTTCACTAAAAAAATGTTTGATAAGCACAGTTCTTGCATCTGTGATGGGTTTCCAGACAGTTTTACCTGCTGTATACGCTGAAGAAGAATACGGTGTTGACATATCAAGATATCAGGGAAACATCAACTGGGATCAGATTGCAAATGACGGTATGAGCTTTGTTATTCTGCGTGCAGGAACGACGAAATACGGAATTGACTCAAAATTCGAGGAATACTACGAAGGCACAAGAAAAGCAGGCATCAAGACCGGTGCTTACCTTTTTATCAGTTCAATGTCTCTTGAGGAATTCAAGGCGGCTGCAGAGCAGTTTATGACTTATCTTGAAGGCAAGCAGTGGGAAATGCCTATCTATATAGACCTTGAGGAAAACGAGCAGACTACGCTCGGAAAGCAGACTCTTACTACCTACGCCCTTGCGTGCATGAATATCCTCAGCGACGCAGGGTACAAGACAGGTATTTATTCAAATCTTAACTGGTACAGAAACTATCTCGACAAAGATCAGATAGACAAGGCCGGTTACGAGATATGGTACGCACAGTATCCGGAGGCGCATGCTGATCCTCATAACTATGACAAGAGTGATATGTGCAGAATATGGCAGTATTCAAGTCAGGGAAAGATAGATTCTATTCCTGAGAATTCAGTTGACCTTAACATTGCATATCATATATATGACGAAAGACGCGCGGTAAACGGTGCCGGAGAACCATGGATGGTTCCTTTCCTGGCACGCAGGACCATGAAGGCCGGACCGGGAAATGAATACGGTGACATACTCAATGTTCCGCAGAATACAGTTCTGAATATATCTGAGATCAGATACGAGGACGGTACGGAGTGGGGCAAATTCTCATACGGCGGATATGTCGGATGGTGCGATCTTTACGGTATGGTCAACTATTCAGCCGAAGGAGTTCCGGAAGATCCGTACATGTACTATGACGTAAATATGGATGGCGCGGTAAATGCAGCTGATGAGCTGGCTCTTTCAAAGTACATACTCTGTGACAGCACTGAAGGACTGAGCGCTGACCTTAACGGGGACGGAAAAGTCAACGTTTTCGACCGTATGCGACTGATGGCGTATATCATTAACGCCGAAGGGTAAAAGTT
Organism: uncultured Ruminococcus sp.; assembly: GCA_902789705.1. GTDB lineage: Bacteria > Bacillota > Clostridia > Oscillospirales > Ruminococcaceae > HUN007. The sequence continues at coordinate 6,859 of CADAPI010000097.1, read as the reverse complement.
AAAAAGCAGGTTATCCTGCTCAAATAAAAATGATAAATTATGATAACAGAAGGGAAGAAAAAGTTATGTTCAAGGCAAATGAAAACAGGTACGATAATATGATCTACCGCAGATGCGGTAAAAGCGGGCTGAAACTTTCAGCTGTTTCATTAGGACTCTGGAAGAATTTCGGAGCAAAGGATGACTTCGCAAACATGGAAAAGATGGTTCATACCGCTTTTGATCTCGGTATAATTCATTTTGACCTGGCCAACAATTACGGGGATCCTGACATCGGCTCAGCTGAGGTGAATTTCGGTAAGATCCTTGACAACGGACTCAGAGCCTATCGTGATGAGCTTTGTATTTCGACCAAGGCAGGCTACGACATGTGGCCTGGACCTTACGGTGAAAGAAACGGTTCAAGAAAATATCTTATCGCATCTCTTGACCAGAGCCTTAAGAGAATGAACCTCGACTATGTTGATATTTTCTATCATCATATCGCTGATCCGAATACATCGATAGAAGAAACAGCAGTTGCGCTCAATGACATCGTAAGACAGGGCAAGGCTCTCTACGTAGGCATATCCAACTACAACAAGTTCCAGACAGCAGAGATCATAAAGATATTTGAAGAGCTTCACACACCGTTTGTTGTAAACCAGCCTTCATGGTCGCTTCTCAACAGATGGGTAGAGGAAGACGGACTTGACAGCTTCTGCGAAGAACACGGAATCGGACTTGCAGTATTCTCACCTCTTTCAAACGGACTTCTTACAAACAAGTATCTCGGCGGTCCTGTTTCAGGTGCACGAGTTCCTGCAGATACTGTTGATGCTGCTATGGTTGAACGTCTTAACAAGCTCAATGACATTGCATCTTCAAGAGGTCAGAGCCTTTCACAGATGGCTCTTTCATGGATACTCTTCAATTCATCGGTTGCAACTGTACTTATCGGTGCAAGCAGACCGGAACAGATCGAAGAAAACGTTAGGTGCATTGATAATCTTGATTTCACATACGAAGAGATCAAGCAGATTGATGACATTCTTAAGAAATAATTTTTTATTAAAGTAATTAAACGCTGATCATATCGATGAAAACCGGTATGACCAGCGTTTTTTGATTTCAGATACTCACTTTATTATCTTGAAGCATACCGTATTTGAGTTGATAAGAGGTGCGCAGTATTCGAAGTATATTGTTCCCGAAACAGTGCTTCTTATTTCAGAAACGACTTCACCGTCGAAGGGATCGGATATGATACCGAGAACATCGCCTCTTTCGACACGTTTGCCGATACTGATAAGGCTTTTGAAAACTCCTGCCGCTTCCGAGCGGATCTGACTGGTCTTGCTCTCATCTGTCAGTTTCGTAACATATGCCGGTGGAGTATTTGCGGAAATGATGCCCTGCGTATCTAGAAAACGCAGTATCGCATAGACTGCTTCATCTGCCGCGTTCTCGTCAATGATATCAGTTGCATTGGCATATACGGAGAACGCCTTTGTTCCCCATATCTGCCAGTTGTAATTGAGTGTGGTTGTATCATAAGGTCGCGGTCTCCGGATAATGCCGTATTCAAGCCCGAAATCCTTCATTAGTGCGGGAGCGGTGAAACCCGTATCCATCATCTTGACGTGAGGCAGAAAATTTCCGGGCTGATAGAAACTCGCAAGCTGTATTCCGTATTCATAACCCTGTATCTTTGAGAAAAGACCGTCTGCAATGCGCTGCGTGGTCTCGCCCTGAACATAGCCCGGAAACATACGGTTTATATCCGTATTGTCCATAGTCCAGAAACGCTTGCCGATGTTCATGGAATAGTAGTTTACGCAGGGGATAACCATTATCTCACAGTCATCAGCGATATGTCCTTTTGCTTCGAGTTTTTTCAGTTCCTGCACCATTCTGGAACAGACGTACATCTGCTGGACTTCATTTCCGCGCATAGCTCCGACTATGGCTGCCGACTTCTTTCCGTGACCGAAACAGAAACCTGTTACTTCAAGCTGTTCACGGTACGGAGATCTGAGCGAGAACAGTATTTTCTTTTTCACTTGTCCTCACCTCCCGATACCGGCTGTAATATTCTTGCAAGCAGAGAACCGCCGTAAACAACGGGATATTCACGCAGGGTGAATATCAGTCCGTCACATACGGCTTTCACTTTTTCGACTACCTCAGAAGTCAGAGGATCGACCACATCACCGATATGGTCGCCCTTTTTTACAGTATCCCCGAAGTTGGCGCATGGGACAAATATTCCCGCAGCATCAGAGTTTACAAAGCCTACTTCACGGCCTTCTGAAACTATCGGTTCACGGACGGAAGCAATTTCGCCCTTCCACATGCCAAGCTCTTTCATAAGATACATAACGCCGTCAAAAAGCTGCCTGCAGTACTCCTTTGTAATGCGCATACCCACACCCATTTCCACAACGAGAGTTTTCGTTCCACGCGTATTGAGCGTGTGGGCAAGTGTTGATTCAAGCACCGTTGCGGCATCGTGTATCCATATAAAGTCCACATTCATAAGTATGGCATAGGGCAGAAGCGTCTGTGCGGTAGGTGCGCTCATTCGTATCTGCGGTATCTCTTTAAGGAAGATATTGCTGGAATGAACGTCTATGCAGACATCGGAACCGCTTATATCATCAACGATCGATGCGCACAGCATTTCAGCCATTGTGCCGTTTTTTGATCCCGGAAATACGCGGTTCATATCAAGATCGAACATGGGTATTCCACGTGTTATTGAGTCTATACCCATAGGATTAAGCGCAGGATAGATATCCACGATGCCGTCGAGCATATCAATATTCTGATCAATGAAGCTTCCCACCATATATGCGAGATACTGACCTTCGAGCTCATCACCGTGAGTACCCGTCACAAGGCTGAGTCTGGTCTTTTTCTCACCTTTCTGTATCCGGCGTTTCTGTATATTCAGATTTTCATGTACAGCAAGCGCCGCACTTGCTATCGTTTCTGTCATTTCAAACTATCCTTCCTTATGATAATATACTCCTCACAAGCTGTAACTGCTTTGTGTGTTTACCGAACATTACGCCTCTGTCTATAGCGCAGTCGCGGAAATCCCGTCCCTGGGAAAGTACGATATAATCATCGTTCACCGGACAGTTGTTGGCAGGGTCGATGCCCTCCCAGTGGTCGCCTGTCCAGTATTCCACCCATGAATGTGTCTCGCCGTCACAGAAAGCAAGCCCTGCAATATACCTTGCAGCTATGCCGTCCATTCTGAGGAGAGTTATCAGTATATGCGAAAAGTCCTGACAGACTCCCTTGCCTAAGGAAAATGCTTTTTCCGCAGTTGTAGATGTATCGGTAAAACCCTGCTCATAGGAAAGCCGATCCGACAGAGCGGCACAAATATATTCAGCTCGGTCCTGAACCGTACCGGTGCATTTCACTTTTATCTCGTTATAAAAAGCTGAAAGCGTTTCGCCCGGCTGTGTATACCGGGACTGATACAGATAGCAGGGCATATAGTCGGTGCGGTGTTTTGAGTTATCCACCTCCGCCGTACCCTTTATCTCAAAGTCAAGAAAGCGGTGATCGCCTTTCAGATAGCCAGCTGTTACATTGTTTCCGAAAGCGTCAACTGTCTGTTTTACGGAAACATATGGTGTTATATTCATGTCACAGGAGGTTATCTTTTGCGTGTCGGTTACAGGCGGCATGATACGCAGTGCGAAGCTGTGGTCGTGAACATAGTCGTCAAAGGTAAGCTTGGTTGAATAGTAAAAATCTACACGCTTCATACACGGACCTCCTCTGCATCAAACAGATGCCCCAGACTTTTCAGGGCTTTGCAGGTATCCTTTTCGTAATCTTCCCTGGTACCAAGAGTCTCCACCAGTATGGAAAGATATTTCGTGTTGTATCTGAACGGCGTGTCTTTCGGAACTCTGTGCAGATTTTTGCAGAGCCTGATAAATTCCTTTTCCACAGTGGCAAACGGAAATCTCATTCTCATGTACAGATCGAGCCGTTCAAGTGTCTTGCCGATGTAGATAATATTTCTGATCTCATCATCGTAGATATGTTCGTTTATGCTTCCCCAGAAGCTGTAGAGAATATCTTTCAGCGGCAGGAGAGATAGCCTGACATTCGGCTTATCCTGTGATTTCGTAAGAGTATCCTTTGCCATCTGCAGGAATGACAGTGTTTTTGATGAGATCTCCTCACGCAGGACTATACCGTTGTCATATGCTCTTTCAAGACAATATGCCGCCGAGTTCGGATTGTTTTCGTCATACAGAAAACTGCGTATAAAATCAAGGCTGTCCGTATAGCTGTCATTCAGACCGAAATTCACGAGATATTCTCTGTAACCGTATTTGTCGTCTATCATTTTATCATACAGCCTGTCAAGAGATCTGAGCGTGATGAAAAATCTTTCAGTATAGCGCCCCAGCCAGTAAAGGCGGTCGCTGTGTTCTATTGAGATAGTACCCATGTGTCTTTAAAGCCTCCTCCTTGTGATGAGTTTACTACGAATGAATCGGGATTGCGTGAAAATCTGGTAAGTCCCGATGCCCATACCTTTGTCTTTTCTCCGCTCAGAACAAATGCTCTCAGGTCTGCCTTTCGCATTACCGTTTCACCGTTGTCGAGTATCGGAAGATCAAGAAAATCGATGACTTCCTGTGCGATAAAACGTCGCGGTTCTGCAATGATAGTCTTCCGGAATTCCTCCAGTTTCTCCTTTGTGAGGTCGCTGCCGAACACTACTCCGTATCCGCCTGCCTCGGCAACATCCTTGATGACAAGCTTTTCGAGATTGTCCATTACATACTTCATGTCCTCATCATAGAACGGCAGATATGTCGGTGCATTCTTAAGTATCGGTTCTTCGCCGAGATAGTACTTAATCATCTTAGGTACGAAATAGTATATGCCCTTGTCGTCTGCAACACCGTTGCCCGGTGCATTGACTATACCAACATTGCCGCTCCGGTAGGCTTCCATAAGATTCGGTATTCCTATGAGGGATTCAGGAAGGAAAGTAAGCGGGTCAAGGTATTCGTCTGCGATACGCCTGTACAGCACGCCGATCCTTGTTTTGCTGCCCGAATATGTTCGCTGGTAGAGAACATTGTCCTCAACAAAAAGCTCATCGTTCTGTACCAGCACCGAGCCTGTATGCTCAGCAAGATATGAATGCTCGAAATACGCTGCATTGTATCGTCCCGGTGTAAGTATCGCCCTGATGCCGCCGCAGTTAGAGTACTCCATTGTCTCTTTCAGCAGCTCTGCATAACCTCTGTTGTCAACGATCCTGTTTTCCGAAAAAGCCTGCGGTGCAGCAATACGTGTAAGCTCTCTTGCAATAAGCGGGTATGAAGCCCCTGAAGGTATTCTCAGATTATCCTCAAGGATGTACCATTCTCCGTCCTTTGCCTGAACAAGATCTATACCCGAAATATGACTGTACACCTTGTTCTTCGGCGTTATGCCTTCACACTCGGCAAGGTACCCCTTTGAGATATAAATGAAATCCTCCGGTATGATACCATCACTAACGATTTTTTTATCATGATAAATATCAAAAAGGAACTCATTCAGGGCGTTTACACGCTGAACAAGTCCCTTTTCAATAGCTCTGAAATCTTCCGCAGAAATCACTCTGGGGATAGGATCAAAGGGGAAAAACTGTTCATTGAATACGCCGTTTTTGTATATGCCGAACTTTACACCGTATCTGCGAAGTAGTTCATTTATCTCATCAGCATTACCTACTGCCTGCATAAAGTATTCTTCATTTACCTGCTTCATTTCTATCACTCCGTTCCGAACTGTTTTTACCAAAAGAAAAAGGCGCTGTACTCCGAAGGAGCAAGCACCTTTGCTTATGTGGTATTTCAATTTTAATTATTCTTACAAAACAAAAAGGCACTTAACTCCTTTGTGGAGTAAGCGCCTTTGCTTGTTTCGTCATAATCATACTATCATATTTAACGGCTGCTGTCAATGCTTATCGATGTTTTACGATTTAACTTTGTAAAGTGTTACAAAGAATATGAGCAAGCCGCAGAACATTTAATGCACCTCAGCTGTGAAAGGCCAGCTTTTTCAGTTTTTTGATCGTAGCATTGCCTCCGCCGTCACCGATGTAAACGTCATACTTTTCCCTGATACTGCCTATTGTAACTATGCGCTCAGTGTCAGTGTGCGACCATAGCTTTTTGAGCATTTCCTGTTTGGATGCAAACGGGGAATACACTTTCAGATACAGATAACCATCATATACCGAAGGATATACGGTGACACGGACGAACATTCCTAACTGTTCCTCAAGATCTTTCTCAAGGCGGAGAATTTTTTCCTTTTCAGCAAGTACTGTCAGATATATGATCTGCTCGGAGCTGTCATAGTGCCTGTATGTCTTGCGGATATAGTTCCTGTACGGAGAAGACCTGTGTGTTTCAAACAATGCCTTTTCAGCAGGATTTTTTAGTTCACCGTAAAATATCATAAGCGAATGATCGTAAAGCGTGTTCACAAAACAGTGCAGACCGTTCTCCGTGATGATGTTTTCGGTTTTCCTGCATATTTCCGGAGACAGGCATTTGGTCTCAATGTATTCTTTTTCTTTTATATCATACATAGCCGCACCGTCCATCACTATGACCGGAAATTCAAGATGCACACCATCCATAAGTGAAATTACCTCAGCCGGTGTGTGTATAGTTGATATGGTGAACTTTACTCCCGATTCGATGAGCCTGTTAAGTTCCACCTTGCTGTACTGATTTGCTTCGGAAACAAGCACATCATCGATACCGCTGACATAAAGAGTATTTCTGTCGTGTTTCACCGGCAGCCGGAAGTTGTTGACTGCAATCGCTAT
>CADAPI010000096.1:9121-12618 GCA_902789705.1 uncultured Ruminococcus sp. | reverse complement strand
AGCGCCATACTGTGGTGCTGCGCCTGGTGTGAAAGTATCTGCAAGAACAGGAGCTGCAACATCGTCGAGTCCTGCTGTTTTCTTTTCAGGGGTATATGATGTTTCTTCAAGTGTGGGAGCCTGAATTCCGTCGAGACTACGTTTTACGGACTTTGAAGGATCGTATGTAGTTTCTTCAAGAACAGGTGCACTGATACCGTCAAGATTGTGGTTGTTTTCAGCCATTCCTGATCACCTCGCTGTTATTATGATCCGTGAGCTTAAAGTCTCTCAGAGTGCGAAAAAGCTTCGCCTCTGAGAGAATACGTTACTTAAGCTTACGGTTTTGTTTTTTTATCAGTTTTTTTCGATTGTCTGTGTTCTGTCCGGACCAACACCGATCATGCATACAGGGCATTCGATGAGTTCTTCAACACGTCTGATGTATGCCTTGCATGTTTCTGGAAGTTCGTCGAATGATCTGCATCCTGAAATGTCTTCTGTAAATCCAGGGAGTGTTTCGTAAACCGGTTCAACTCCGTCGAGTTCTTCAAGGGCAGCAGGGAAGTTCTTGAGGATAGTGCCGTCCTGCTTCTTGTAAGCTACGCAAACCTTGAGATCACCGAGACCGCAGAGTGTATCGAGCTTGTTGAGTGCAAGACCGTCAAGACCGTTTACTCTTACTGAGTGACGAACGATAACTGCATCGAACCAGCCTGTTCTTCTCGGACGGCCTGTTGTTGTACCGAATTCTCCGCCGATGTTTCTGATCTTGTCGCCGATCTCGTCATTGAGTTCTGACGGGAAAGGTCCCTTGCCGACTCTTGTTGTGTAAGCCTTGGCAACACCGATTATTCTGTCGATCATCTTAGGACCAACACCTGTACCTGTGCATACACCGCCTGAAACAGGGTGTGAAGATGTTACGTATGGATATGTACCGAAGTCGATGTCAAGAAGTGTAGCCTGAGCGCCTTCGAAAAGAATAGTCTTGCCTGCCTTGTTTGCTTCGTATGTGAGTACTGAAACGTCATCAACGTAAGAAGCAAGCTGCCTGCCGTATTCTGTGTATTCAGCGATAACTGCTTCGAGGTCGAATGCTTCACCGCCGTAAACTTCTGTGATGATCTTGTTCTTGAGAGCGCCTGTTGAAAGAGCCTTCTTTCTGAATATTTCAGGGTGAACAAGGTCGTACATTCTGATACCGCAGCGTTCGTACTTGTCCATGTAAGCAGGACCGATGCCGCGCTTTGTTGTACCGATGTCACTGTTTCCTCTGAACTGTTCTGAAAGTCCGTCGAGGAGGATGTGCCATGGCATTACAACGTGTGTACGAGGATCTATCTTAAGATTCTTTGTTGAAATGTTCTTGTCTTTGAGCATCTGGAGCTCTTCAAGGAAGTTCTTAGGATCTATAACAACGCCCGCACCGATAAGGCAGAGTGTGTCCGGATAAAGGATACCGGAAGGAACTACGTGGAGTTTGTAAGTAACACCGTTGTTTACTACTGTATGACCAGCGTTGTTACCACCCTGTGAACGTACAACTACTTCAGCCTGTGACGCAAGGATGTCGATTACTTTACCCTTTCCTTCGTCGCCCCACTGACTTCCGATTACTATACTACTTGGCATGTTCTGATTCCTCATTTCAAAATTTTTGGTTTCACTGATTGTTCCGCGCGTTCTTTTGCGCAAAAACACCCGTATATATTATATCAATTTTAAATGCAACATGCAAGAGTTAATTTTCAAAAAAGCATCTGTGTGGAGGATTTTTCTGAGTCCTGGTGGTGTAAATATGAATCCAATAAAAGAAAAATTAAAAATTTAACGATAAACATTAAAAAACTATTGACAAGTATTAAATCATGTGTTAATATAGATTCATGGACAGAGCGCTCGTCCGTAAAAGATCATATGATCGATGAGAATTACAAATATTATTTAAGGAGACTAAAAAAATGGACAATGAGAAACTGATGGCAAAAATAAGGAGAGTCGGAAAAATAAGCATAGCGGGAATAATTCTTTATTTTGTATATGTGGTTGCAGGTGCTGTGCATGGAGCGAAAAATACATTTGTTGACGGATTCAGGGAAGGCTGGAATGATTATGATCCTGAAGCAGCTGATGCAGCGCTTACGGCGTCTGATATACTCGGGATCATAAGTGCATTTTTAATGATCGGAATTATAATATTTACTGTAAAATCAGCTATCCAGCTTGTTCTCGGCCTGAGTAAGAATACATCCCCATTCTGCGAGAAAATCAGCCGTTCAACAAGAGATCTGGGTATCGGGCTTATACTTTCGGAACTGATCAGTGCAGTCTTGATGGTTGTGAGTAAAATGCCTGTCGATATTGGATTTTCATGGCTTGCAGGTGTGATTTTCTATGCTTTTTCGCTGATATTCCGTTATGGAACAGAGCTGCAGCGAGAGGCCGATGAAACTTTATGAGGTGATGTCTGTTGTCAATTATATTACGTCTTGACAGGGTCATGGCGGACAGAAAGATAAGTCTTAACGAACTCAGTGAACGGGTAGGGGTAAGTAATGTCAACCTTTCCAAAATCAAAACCGGAAAGGTAAGCGCGGTACGTTTTTCAACACTTAATGCGATATGTAAGGTACTGAACTGCCAGCCGGGTGATATACTCGAGTTCATTGATGATGACGAAGACGAAAATGGTGTAGAATAACAGAAAGATATAAAAGTTAGAACGAATAAAAGAACAGGACGCCATCTCTGCTTTTGCGGGATGGCGTAACTGCTGTCATCGGTATGCCTTCGGCATACTATTGAAAACATAACAGCAGAAAATGTGAAATGCCGATCGGTGTGTGGGAATGCATCGATATGGAACTGATATTATAAAAATTGTAAACCGGAAATTTCGGACAGTTTTACGCTGTCCGGGGTTTCCGGTTGTTGTTTTTTAAGTCCTGAATACAACAAAATCAGCATATCTTACTCACGCAAATACGTAGGTTTAGATATGCCGATTTGCTTTAAAGGAGAGTTTCTTAACATTTTCTATAAAATAAGTCTTGACAAGTGTATAAAGCACTGCTATAATTGTATACATAGAGGTTATACAATTTAGACTCTTTTAGCAGTTGCAAATGTTAAAAGAGCCGGACCTTTAGAAGGGGGACAGACAGAATGAATATCAACATCAGCAATTCAAGCGGGGAACCGATCTATCTGCAGATAGTGAATCAGATCAAAACGCTGATACTTGAGGGAAAACTAAGTGAAGGTGAAGCGCTGCCTTCCATGCGCGTTCTGGCGACGGAACTGCGTATCAGTTTTATGACAACAAAACGAGCGTACGAAGAACTTGAACGGGACGGATTTATAGAAAGTTATACCGGTAAAGGATCGTTTGTAAAGGCACAGAATTTAGAGATATACCGGGAGGAGCAGATAAGACGTATCGAGGCGCTTCTTATGGAAGCAGGAGATGCGGCACGCAAAGCAGGACTTACCATGGAGGAACTGCACGAACTGCT
>CADAPI010000096.1:0-9073 GCA_902789705.1 uncultured Ruminococcus sp. | reverse complement strand
GTAAGCAAAAGATATAAGACTTTTGCGCTGGATGATATCAGTTTTACTGTTCCGAAAGGCTGTATAATGGGGTTTATCGGACAGAACGGTGCAGGAAAGACTACGACTCTCCATACCATGCTGAATATAAAAAAGACTGATAAAGGGCAGATAAAGATATTCGGACTTGACCACGCGAAAGACGAAAAAGAGATAAAGAAACGCATCGCTGTGGTGTTCGATGAAATGCCTTTTCATGATGTTTTCAATATAAAGGATATTTCAAAGATATTTGAGGGACTTTATCCGGAATGGGATGACGCTCAGTTTATGAAATATGCAGAACGTTTCGGACTTCCTCCAAAGCAGAAGATAGGACAGTTTTCAAAGGGCATGAAAATGAAACTGCAGATAGCCTGTGCTCTTTCGCACAATGCGGAACTGCTTGTAATGGATGAGGCGACTGCCGGTCTTGACCCGGTTGTACGCGACGAGATCCTTCATATTTTCATGGAATATATGCAGAACGGCGAACGTTCGGTACTCATGTCATCACACATCACTTCCGACCTTGAAAAGATAGCCGATATGGTCACATTTATCGACAGGGGAAAAATACTTCTTAGCGGCTACAAGGACGATATTCTCGGAAGTCATGGTATCCTGAAATGCGATAAGGACGAAGTGAAGAATATTGATCCGGAGGATATTGTAAGCATCAGAATGAATGATTTCGGTGCAGAGATCATGGTGAAAGACCGCGAGAGCGCAGCAGCAAAATACAGAAATGCAGTATTCGATGCAGCCGGTCTTGACGATATCATGGTCTACTACGTTCACCGTGATGAAAAGGAGTGGTCATGATGGCACTGTACAGATCACTTGTTTACCGCGAACTGAAACTTACGCGGAAGCATTATTTTCTCTATCTTGTACTGTATAGTCTCATGGGGCTTTTATTTATGGTTCCGTTAGTTCTGTCAGGCGAAGGAAGCTTCGATAAAAAAAGCGGGTTATCCTATGAAACCGGAAAAAGTATTATTCAGATGTTTGCAGTACTTCTGGCTCTTTTAGGTGCTGTTACATCCGGATCAACCAACAACGTTCAGAAAATGGACATTAATTCAGGATGGAAGCGCTATTCATATACTTTACCTCTTACTGCAGGTGAGAAAGCAATGTCAGATTTTTTACTGAAAATCTTAGTTTTCCTTTTGTTTGGGGTACTGTCTTCAGTTTTTGTATTGGGAATCAGTTACGGATCAGGATACGATGTGATGTGTTTTATGCTGAATATGTATCTGATAATGTCTGCAGAAATCTGGATCGTTGATGTAATTGACAGCGGAGCTGTGGTGATTGGTTTGAACTCTTCCGTAGTAAAATCAGTTCTTATCACTATAATTCTGCTCACTGCGATTTTCCCGGTATTCGGTATAAATCTATTTACAGGAAAAATTACAAATGTATCTACCGGAGCAGAATACAGCGTATTTGATCTGGCTGAACGGAGCAGTACTTTGATTTTCTCGATTCCATTCTTTGTTGTTGTATGCATTGGCTATTATCTGATCATGCGCAAGGCGTATGAAAGGAGAGAGGCATGATGATGAAAGGCTGGATCTACAAGGAACTCAGACAGAGATGGCTTCATTTGGTAACGATTATATTTCTGAGTATTATGCCATTTATAAATCTTATGATCTTTGAATGGACTTTTGATGATTCTCAGGTGTATAAGTGTTTTTATTTAGCAGAGACTTTTGCAATTATAGCCGGAACAGGCTTCATTCAGATGATGACGTTCAATGGAGATGAAAGAAAAAGTTTTGGGTATTTTACCGTTTCAACGCCAGATGGTTTCCGGGCTTTTCTCTTTAATAAATACCGCTTTATACTGATTATGATGGCCTTGTTTTTTATAGGTACCGTTATAGCTGGTTTAGTTTATGATCCTTATTTTGTTGGCTGGAGTATTGAAAACCGTGTAAGAAAAGCTTTAATACCGATTTTATGTATACAGTTAATTGTACGTGCGATAGATATACCGTTTGTTTACCGGTTTGGGACACAGAGAGGAAATACAGTTAAAGTTATATCTCTGATACTGCTGGCGTTCGTATCGCTTATTATGCTGATATTAACAGATGATACAGAAAAAATAATGGATACAGCGCGTTTGGTTTTAAAAATATTTGGATCTCTGAGTTCCTGGCCGGTATTTATTGCATGTTCGATGCTTATCTATTATCTTTCTTACAAGATAACATGCTGCCTTTACCTCAAAGGCGTGGAACATTACGGGGAATAGGAGATATAGCAGGTGAAGGAGAGTTGTGTAATGAAAAGGAGCGACAGTGATGCAATTATACAGATCACTTGTTTACCGTGAACTGAAACTTACGTGGAAGCGCATGATGATTCTTCTGGTTCTGAGTAGTATTCTTTGCGGGATTATACTTAGCATAATCGGTTTTGTGATGCAGGACGAAGAGTTTGTAGAAGCTTTATCCGGCATACTTGCTCTCGTTACAGCTGTAGCATCAGGCGGGAATAATGGTATCCATAAAGCAGATATTAATGCCGGATGGAAAAGATATTCCTACGTTCTTCCGGTGACTTCATCACAAAAAGCTTTAACGGATCTTATGGTAAAGCTTATTTATATTGCTCTTTTCGGAATGATATTAGTCGGAACTGTATTATTCACAGATTATATTTCAGGATATAATCATGTGATTTATACTGTCGGTAATTATCTGCTGTTCTCAGGAATAGCACTGTTTCTGGACACAGTATACAGTGGAATTCTGCTGCTTGCCAGCGACAGAAATAGTAGTCGGATCATCGGTATTATTGCATCTCTGACAGTTATATTTTTATTTTCTGAGTTCAATACTCAGCTGGCTGGTTTGAGTAATAAAAAATATAAATATTCTCTTGAAGAACTGACACATATGATGAAAACAGGAAAAGTGATGATGATAATTTTAATGATCTTTGCGTTTCTTTGTCTTTTATATTATTTTGTCATTCGACGGGTGTATGAAAGGAGAGAGGCATGATGAAAGGCTGGATCTACAAGGAACTGCGGCAGAACTGGATTTTTGTATCACTGATGGCATATTGGGGTTCATATTTCCTAAGCTGCAAACTTTACCTTAAAGGGGTTAAGTATTGCAGATAATAAAAACAGAACAAAAGAGAAAACCACCGCTAAGACAACGTGTCATACGTTATCCTAGCGGTGGTTTGTTATATTTAAAATATAATATACAGCTTATGGATTAACAAGTGTATTTACTACCTTGTTGAAGTCGATGATGTTTAAAACGCCGTCGCCGTTCATGTCTGAAAGGTTGACCATTGCCTGGCTGAAATCAACTTCCATCAGAATATATCTCTTCATGATGAGGAGGTCGTCGGCGCTGATCATGTTATCGTAGTTGACGTCGCCAACTATGATGTCAGTTGCTTCCATTGACCAGATGCCTTTTTCGGAAACGCCTACGATCTTATCATCGTGGAAGAAACCGTTAAGCTTTACAAAATCGAAATTCTCCATAGCTGGATGTTCTATCCATTCAAATCCCTGTAGGTTTATGTTGCTGTTATCTTCACTGATTGTACCTGAGAATTTGTAACTTCCTGTTTCTGCATACTGCTGGTCTGCCTTTTCAGAAGGTGAAAAGTAAGCTGTACCGGTTATTTTATTATCATCAGAAATATCATCGATAGTAAACTTGTAGTTTCTTCTGACAACTACATCGTTGCTACTACCATCATATTCACCGACCCACTGTCTGTGGATATTTTGTTTTTTGATCTTCATGTCAGTGAAATCATCATTTTTTTTGGCGATTTTAAATGGCTTGGCTGATGATGAATCTGTGTCTCCGCTGCAAGATTTGTCTGTAGGATCAACAGTGCCGGAAAATGAGGCGAATCCCCAGTCCTCTGCGTTTTCTTCCCATGACTGACCCTTAAAAGTCATTTTACCTGTTTTGGAATTATAGGATCCTGTAAAATAATACTTTTCGTGTTCAGTGGAAGTAATGGTTGCAAAACCTTTGATTTTTCCGTCTGTGCAGTCATAAATATCGAGTTTTATTGTTCTTTCGATATTTACGCTGTTAGAGTAACCGGTGTAAAACCCTTCCCATGTACCCTTGATCTGTTCGTCTGTCAGTTTCTGAACTTCAGCCTCTGTTTCAGTCGTTGCCGCAGTGTCTTCAGCGAATACGGTGTTGATGCCGTTAAATGCGTCTGTTCCTGCAGCGGCTGCAAATGCGAGAGCCAGTGCTGAGATACCTGATAATACTTTTGCTGTTCCTGTTCTTTTCATTTTTTATAATCTCCCTTATCGTAAAATATGTAGTGTAATGTATTAAATTTCACTACAATCTCTATTATACAACTGTACATTAATCTGTGTCAATGAAATCTGAAAATAAAAGCAAATAATTGTTGAAATATTATAGACTTATGCTAAAAATGACAAAAATATAGTGAAAGTCTTCTAACTCGGACTTTCACTATATCCTATAGAAACACTGATCTGTGTGAGGATAAACGAGTGAATTCACCTCTGCTTTCACACAAATCAGTGTTTCTTTGTATTATAGAGTTAAGGAAACGCTAAGCAAAATCATTTAATCTTCCAGATGTTCTCTGCGTAATCAGCAATAGTTCTGTCGGAACTGAACTTGCCGCAGTTACACATGTTGAGCCACATCTTTCTGCCGAATGCAGCCTTGTCCTTGTAGTCGCTGTTGCACTTAAGTTTAGCTTCAACGTAGCTTTCAAGGTCGCCGAGGAGATAGTAGTTGTCAGGATTGTGCCAGCTTGCACCGTCGAGGAGGGAAGTGTAGAGTTCTCTGAAATCGCCGCTTCCGCCGTCGTCGAATGTGCCGTCAACGAGAGTTTCGATTACTCTTCTGATCTTTTCGTTGTCTGCCGCAAGCTTTCTTGAGCAGTATTCCGGCATGATCTTTTCGAGTTCTTCAACCGTTGCACCGAAGATGTAGTTGTTTTCACGACCGGCTTCTTCAACGATCTCGATGTTTGCACCGTCAAGTGTGCCGAGTGTTACAGCACCGTTAGCCATGAGTTTCATGTTTCCTGTACCGGATGCTTCTGTGCCGGCAGTTGAGATTTGTTCGGATACTTCAGCGGCAGCGATGAGCTTTTCAGCGTAGGAAACATTGTAGTTTGAAACGAATACCACCTTGATGAGCTTGTTTACTTCATCGTCCTTTTCAATCATGGCAGCGATCTCGTTGATGAACTTGATGATCGCCTTTGCACGTCTGTATCCAGGAGCTGACTTTGCACCGAAGAGGAAAGTTACCGGAGTAATATCCCTGATGCTTCCGTCCTTGATTCCGAAGTAGAGCCAGAGGATGGAGAACGCATTGAGAAGCTGTCTCTTGTATTCGTGGAGTCTCTTGATCTGGATGTCGAAGATGCTGTCCGGATCGATCTTTATTCCTTCGCGGTCGAGAATGAACTTTGCAAGCTGTTCCTTCTTTGTTTTCTTGATGGCAAGGAATCTGTTTATGATGTCTGCATTGTCTGCGTATCCAGTGAGCTTCTTGAGTTCGTCAAGATTTGTTACCCAGTCTTCATTTCCGAGAAGTTCAGTGATGAGTGCTGAAAGTTCCTCGTTGCAGAGAGCAAGCCATCTTCTCTGTGTGATACCGTTTGTCTTGTTCTGGAAACGTTCCGGATAAACTGTGTACCAGTCGTGAAGTGTATTTGCCTTCAGGATCTCGGTGTGTATCTGTGCAACGCCGTTTACATATGACGAGCAGTATGTAGCCATGTTGGCCATGTGCACCTGACCGCCCTTTATGATCTTCATGACTTCAATGCTTTCCTTCTTAATGCCTTTACGGTACATTTCAGCGAGATATTCCTCGTTTATCATGAAGATGATGTTAAAGATCTCAGGAAGGAGTTCCTTTATAAGATCAACATCCCACTTTTCAAGAGCTTCCGGCATGATGGTGTGGTTCGTGTAGTTGAATATCTTCTTTGCCATTGCGAAGGCTTCGTCAAAAGTAAGGCCTTCGTTCTGTGTGAGAAGTCTGATGATCTCAGGGATCGATATTACCGGATGTGTGTCATTGAGCTGGATGGTAACAAAATCAGCGAGAGTCTTTATGTCGCCGTGATTCTTCTTGTGCTTCTTGATGATATCGTTAAGTGAGGCACTGCAGAAGAAATACTGCTGCTTCAGTCTGAGCTTCTTGCCTTCACGTGTGTCGTCGTTCGGATAAAGAACTCTTGAAATATCTTCAGCGAGTACCTTTTCGCGGCTTGCTTCAAGATACTTCTGGTCGTTGAAGAGCTTAAAGTCAAAGTCCTCAAAAGCCTCAGACTGCCAGAGTCTTAAAGTGCCGATATTCTTTGCACCGTAGCCGATTATCGGGATGTCGTACGGAACAGCAAGCACCTTCTGGTCGCTGTAGTTGATTTCGACTGCATCTTCATCGTGTCTTACAGACCATGCGTCACCGTACTTTGTCCAGTTGTCAGCTTCTTCAGTCTGGAAGCCGTTTTCGATCTTCTGCTTAAAGAGGCCGTACTTGTATCTTATTCCGTATCCGTCGAGCGGAAGGTTCAGAGTAGCTGCACTGTCAAGGAAGCAGGCAGCAAGTCTTCCGAGACCGCCGTTTCCGAGGGCAGCATCTTCTGCAGCTTCGAGGTCGTTTAACGAGAAACCAGCTTCTGCGAATGCTTTTTCAACATCGCTGTAAATGCCGAGGCAGAGAAGGTTATTGAAAATGGAACGTCCGATAAGGAATTCCATTGAAAAATAGCATGCACGTCTTTTGCCAAGATGAGATTTTTTACTGTCCTTCCAGAGTCCGGAAAGATTCTTCATTGCAGTTTCACTCAGTACGTTGTGAAGTACGTGCGGAGAAGTTACGCCTTCTTTCCTAAGTTCTTCAAGATTACTTTTCAGTTCTGCAAGAAATGTCTGCTTGTTCATTTTTTTCGTCCTTTCTCATAGGTAAATTTCCTTAGTGGATACTGCATTAAGGTTTTGAACGCCTTATTGTATCAGTATATTAAACGCATTATGAATGCGGCTTTGGCTCAGGTTTGTCTGTATCAGCTTTTTTCTGCGGTTTCTTTGCTGCCTTGAGCTTTTCATCGCATGAGCTGTCCGGTGATTCTTCTGCTTTGCACTCTTTTGTGACCGTCTCTTCCGTGTCCTCAGGAAGTTCCGAGCATCTGTTGTAAAGAGTGTTGAGCTTAAGGATCTTTGCTTTCAGTTTGTCAGTGAAATCCTTTTTCTTTGCTCTGTATGTCCAGTTGCCGGACAGGGTGGAAGGAATGTTCATTCTGCAGTCTGTGTCTGCATCGATGAAATCCTGGAACTGAGCTACTGCGGCATCTGAAACGCCAGACCAAACAAGGCGGAGCATTGCTTCCGGTATCTGAGTGTCGAGTTTTACATTCAGATAATCAAGGCAGAATTTCTTTGAATCCTTATCGAGTGACTTGTACCATCCCACAAGGGTGTCATTGTCGTGGGTGCCTGTATATGAATATGAATTAGTATCAGTGAAATTATGCGGCAGATAATCATTTTTGCTGTCGGAGAATCCGAATTCAATTACCTTCATACCCGGATAGCCGACTTCATCGAGCATGTCCTGTACATCCGGTGTGAGGAATCCGAGGTTTTCAGCGATGATATCAAGCTTGCCGAGTTCCTCTTCAGCCTTTTTGAAGAGCTTTGCCCCAGGACCTTTCTTCCAGATGCCGACTTCGGCAGTTTCGTTTCCGTACGGTATGCAGTAGTAGCCTGCAAATCCTCTGAAATGGTCGATACGGATGATGTCGTAGGTTTCGGCAGCATTCTGTATTCTGCTTATCCACCAGCTGAAATCTGTTTTCTTGTGGTAATCCCAGTCGTAGAGCGGGTTGCCCCAGAGCTGACCGGTAAGTGCGAAACAGTCCGGCGGACAACCGGCAACTGCGACCGGTTTTTTGTCTTCGTCGAGCTCGAAGAGTTCAGGGGTTTTCCATACTTCTGTACTGTCGAGTGAAACGTAGATTGGTATGTCACCGATTATCTTAATGCCTTTTTCATTGGCGTAGGTCTTGAGTGCCGTCCACTGCTTTTTGAAGCAGAACTGGATGAACTTGTGGAAACCAATCTCATCTTTCAGCTCTTCCTTTGCCTTTTTGATGGCATCTTTATCGCACATCGCGAGTTCTTCCGGCCACTTGTACCACGGCTTTCCGTCGTAGCGAAACTTCAGACTCATGAAGAGTGCGTAGTTACCAAGCCATTTACGGTTTATCATTTCAAAGAGCCTGTACTCAGGTGTTATCTCAAAACGCGAGTAGGCTTTACGGAGCACCTTGTAGACATTTTCGTAGAGAAATTCATAATATATTTTCTCCTTGTCCTGCTCCCATTTTATGCTCGTATATTCATCCTTCTTAAGCAGACCTTCTTCTTCAAGAAGCTCGAAGTCGATGAAATACGGATTCCCTGCAAAAGCAGAAAAGCTCTGGTACGGTGAATCACCGTAACTGGTAGGGGAAAGCGGGAGTATCTGCCACAGCCCCGTTTTTGTTTCAGCAAGAAAGTCGGCAAATCTGTAAGCTTCCCTGCCCATTTTTCCAATGCCGTACTCAGACGGCAGACTTGAAATATGAAGTAGTATACCGCTTTTTCTCATAGTATTTCCTTTCTCTGATTACCCTCAGATCAAAAGATATCCGGTGGAGTGAAAATAAAAAAGCTGACAGGGCAGAAAGATACACCGTCAGGCTTGTCTGTACATGGATGTGGCGTGCGCCGCCTTTAAGCATGTACAGATGATCTTTCTGTTGTCAGCATAAGAATATTCTTTTAGTTTCATATTGAATCCCACCCCATTATCAATATTGTTTATTATAACACATTATTACGGGAGATTCAATACAAATCGGTCAATATTATTTTTCCTTGAGAAGATCTCTGATCTCAGTAAGAAGGATCTCTTCCTTTGTTGGTTCCGGAGGAGCAGCCTTTTCTTCTTCTTCCTTCTTCTTCTTGCCGAGTTCCATAGCCTTGTTTACAGCCTTA
>CADAPI010000095.1 GCA_902789705.1 uncultured Ruminococcus sp. | reverse complement strand
CCTGCAAATACTGAACCGGAAACCGCAGATAAGGAAGAAAATCCGAAAACGCAGAAAGTCACTGACCCGAAATATATAACTACGACAGTAACCACAGAATCAAAACCACGTCAGCCTCTTCCGGAAGTTACGACTGTTCCGGCGGTGAAACGGCTTATCACCAAAGATGAACTGATTGGACTTTCAAAGAAGGGAGATTCACTTAAACTCAGTGACCTTAAGAGTTTTGAATTTGAAGATATCGGTTCCGGAATATATATTTTACGTTATCCGGTCGAAAACACCGACTATGCGCTTTGCCTGTTCTATCAGCGTTCATGGGTAGATGATTCACAGTCGCCGGACAAAACGGCACTCGTTCGTATGAATTCAAATGACCTCAGAGGTATCGACATAAGAGAAAGCACACCGGAACAGATAATTGCAGTATTAAACGGCGAGACAGAAGAAAAGAAGAATATCCCTCTTGATTTCATACTTGCGCAGTTTTCAAGAAACGCACATCTGACATGGACTGATCTTGAAAAATACAAAGCATCTGACGAAAGCACCGAATTCCAAAAACAGTACAGAATCGAAAACAGCTTCTGCTCACTCTATGCCAGAGGTAACGACAACGGATATGTAACTTCTGCAGTTCTTGTTTTACCTGAAAGCGCATGGGGTGAAACAGCTGATATCTACCGCAATTCACCGGAACAGCTTCTTGCATTTGAAGGCGGAGTAACCACCGGCCTTTCTGCTGAAAATATAAAGCAGATCACCTTTACTGAATATAATTCCGGCAAAACTATTGTCCTTGAAAATTCAGAAGCATTTCTGTTCGGTTCAAAAATACGCCGATTCCATATTGGCAGGCAGGTAAGCGGCTGGCGCGAAAATAACGGCAGCCTGATAAGCTACACTGTTGAATATAACGACGGTACAACAAGAAATATCAGCGTTATGCATCCTTACATCATTGTCGACGGAACCGCATATTATTCAACGACTGAAGATATATCCGTATTCACTGATTATGCAGAGCATCTGAAAAGCAAGCAGTAAACTTATCATACCGTGTTTCATACAAAATAAGGCATGGCCTCGCATTTACGCAGGTCATGCCTTGTTTTATTATTCAAATCTGTACTCGCTGACTGAGCAGTTCTTGACCCCGAATGATGCGTATTCATCGTTGGTCATCTCGTTGAAATACGAATGTACGACCCTCGCGATGCCATTGTGGGCAACGAGTATATAGTCGCCGCCGTCATTTTTCAGTTCATCAAGAAGATTGTAGATACGCTGTGCCATCTGAAACATCGACTCACCGCCGTCGTAACGGTTCAGAAACTGCTTTTTCGCCTCATGAAATTCCTTCCCGTCACGGGGTGTGGATTCATATTTTCCAAACCGCTGCTCGATAAGACGTATTTCCTCACGCATCGGAATACCGCATATCTCCGAAATATGCGCCGCTGTATCCTTTGCGCGCGAAAGCGGAGAATACAGTATAGCATCCGCTTTTATCCCCATCTTCTTTATCATCTCACCGGTCTCGACAGCCTGTGCATGCCCCCGCTCAGTAAGCGGACTGTCCGTCGCCCCGCATATCTTGTTTTCAACATTCCACACGGTCTCGCCGTGTCTTACAAACCAGATCATTTTACTGCCTCACTATTCTGAATTTTTATTTAGAATCAGCCCTACGTTTTCCAAATCTGAATATATTCCTGATCTTATCGAAAATTAGTTTTTCAACGCTCATAATAAACTTCAGACATTTCTTCATCAGTCTTTCGACAGCCATGTTATATCCTAGTATCAGTATTACCGTAATTGCTGTCATTATAATATTCTGAATAAGAGTATCGTCGCCTACCAGATCCTGTATGCCGAAAACCATATTTCTAAAAAACTTAAACAGCAGAAAATAAAGCAAAAAGAACAAGCTGTATACCCCTGCCGGAAGTATTAAAAACAAGCCGGAAAAACACAACAGCAAAGTATTAAGAATAAACAGCAACATATTATCTCCCGGATTTCCGGACGAAAACGAATATGTCGTCAGATAAGGCGCAGAGTAACTCATGATAAGACTTAGCGGATAACAGACAATATTTGAATAAAGATAATCATTTATATACCGTTCCAGAACCGGATTTTCTTCATTTCCTAATCGTTTCATACCTTTATTAAGGAACAACATTCCGTAAGCGGCAATTCCCAGCGCGGCATAAGCTTCAAAATGAACAGCAGCTGCAATATCTGCAATTCCATAATAAAGAATATCGAACGGAAGTTTACTCAGTAAAGACTTTTCCGGAAAAAGATCAGAAAAGTAGAGTTTCATAAAACCACCAGATGCATATTCACGCTGAAAGTTCCTGACCCAGGTTCTGTTGTCACGAGCCAAAAGCTCACGATCAACCCAAGCCGGATACTTGTTACTTATAAAATAAACTACAATATAAAGTATAATTCCTATAATAAGTAGTCTGTGCCTATAAAAAAAGCTGCCGACCTTACGGTTTGCCGCATTCTGCGAATTGGTCTGAACGGCTGCGTCTTTAGTGTTTGAGATTTCTTCACTCATTAATTCATTACCCCTTTTCTTAACATCATGTTATGGTGCGGCCACATGATCCCGATCAGGCCACACTATTATATTTTATCATTTATGAAAAGCCTTGTCCAGTAAAAAAGAGTCAAAAAAGGATATCCGGATCACGTAAATACATAATTCGGATATGCTGTCTTGCTTTTAAGAATGGCTTTTCAACATTCCAGACGGTCTCACCGTGTCTTACAAACCAAATCATTTTACGCCTCGCTTTTCTTCGCTTATTTTCTTCTTTAACGGAATTATCAGATGGCCTTCGAATTCTCCACTATCTCTTTCAGCGTTCTCGGAGTATAATCCATGTACGGCAGCATGCATCCGACGTTGTAGCACTCATACGGAAGATCCCTTGCTTTCATTTTTTCGGCATACTCCTTATACGGCTCATAGTCTCTGCCCATGTGTATATGACCGTAAAGATGGATATATCCGTAATCGGCGTTTCTCCAGTGAGCGATGGGATAATGACAGAGAACGACATGGTTTTCTCCGTCTTTTACAGTTTCCATTTCCTTTACCCAGACAAACTGTTTTTCCAGTTCAGCGTTCATTCTGTCATGATTTCCGAGAATAAGATATTTCCGGCCTTTGAGCTTTTTCAGAACTTCAAGTCCGGTATCATTCTTCCATGCGAAGTCTCCGAGTATATAGACCTCGTCACCGTTTCCCACTACGCTGTTCCAGTTGTTTATGATCGTTTCGTGCATCTCATCGAGTGATGAAAAAGGTCTTGCGTCAAATCTCAGTGCATTGGGATGTCCTATGTGGTAATCACTTATATATCGTTTCATTGCGACCTCTTTTCTTATCTTTGTTCTGAAATAATACATTTCAATTATAGCATCTTACCGGCCAATCCACAATACAAATTTTCACCTGATCCCTGATGGTATACATTCACATCCTGATCAGTACTGTTTTCCGGAAAAAAACATTAAAATATTTTTTTCAAAGGGGTCTTCTCCAAAACGGTCAACGGTGTTATAATAACATTGACCGGAACGGTCACCGGAGGTGAGAAACAGTATGAATGAAAAGTTTTTTAATTTAAGCGAAGAAAAAAGAGTATGCATTATCAATGCCGGTTATCGTATATTTGCGGAAAACAGCTACAGAAAAAGTCCGGTAAGCGAGATAGCTGCGGAGGCCGGAATAAGCAAGTCACTGCTTTTCCATTATTTCAGAAACAAGAAGGAACTGTACCTTTACCTGCTTAAATATGCAGCCGAGATCACGTTTACCTATCTTAATGATTACAGATGCTACGAAAAAGAGGATATTTTTGAAATCATGCTCCGCGGTCTGACCGCAAAGATAAACATGATGAAAAAATATCCCGACATCACAAGATTCACACTGAGGGCGTACTACGAAACCGATGCGGAAGTTGCAGACGAGATCAAGGCACTTATAGGCAGGACTGCATCGTACGGGGCAAACAGTTCAAAACTGAAGCTCGATCCGACGCAGTTCAAGGACGGACTTGATCTGGAAATGATGTACAACGACATGTATTTTGCTTCGGAAGGATATCTGTGGGAGAACACACGAAGCGGGATCATTGACGTTGACAAGGCGGAACGGGATTTCAGAAAGATGATAAACTTCTGGAAATCGCTTTATCTGAAGCAGGAATAACCTAAGAAAACGCTGATTTATTCATAAATCAGCGTGGGGGTTCGGGGCGAAGCCCCGTAAAATCCCACCTTCGGAAATCCGGCGAAGCCGGATTTCCGATTTAATCAGTGTTTCCCTAAGAGACAACACAAAGACAGTAACAAAAGAAATGAGGGAGAAAAATGAGTGTAATTAATACAGATAAACTCACAAAACGCTATGGTAAATACCGCGGAATAACCGAACTGGACCTGAGAGTTGAAGAAGGCGAATTCTTCGGCTTTATAGGCCCTAACGGTGCCGGAAAATCAACTACCATAAGGACACTTCTCGGACTTATCAAACCAACCTCCGGCAGTGCACAGATATTCGGAAAAGACATTGTTGCCGGACACAGAGAGATCCTTTCGGACATCGGATACATGCCGTCCGAAGCAAATTTCTACAGTTCCATGACAGCAGACGAGATAATAAAACTTTCCGCACGTTTAAGAAAAAAAGACTGCACCGCCGAGGCTTCACGCTTATGTGACCGGCTGGGCGTTGACAGAAAAAAGAAGGTCGAAGAGCTTTCACTCGGAAACAGGAAAAAGATATCTGTAGTCTGTGCCCTACAGCACAAACCGCGTCTCTGCATACTCGATGAACCTACCAGCGGACTTGATCCGCTCATGCAGAAGGAATTTTTCGATATTCTGAAAGAAAGAAATGCCGAAGGAAGCACGATAATGCTTTCCTCACACATACTTTCAGAAATACAGAAAAACTGCACACGGGCTGCGATCATCAAGGAAGGCAGACTTATCGCTCTTGACAGCGTGGAAAATCTTTCGAAAACAGCTGCAAAACGTGTCACACTGCACGGTGTTTCAGCTATTCCGGAAGAACTTGAAACTGCAGATGCAAATGTCACCGGCAATTCGGTAAGCTTCCTCTACAACGGCGATATAAAAAAGCTTCTGTCAGTGCTCGGCACACTGCCGCTGACAGACATGACGATGACTGAACCGGATCTTGACGAGATCTTCATGCACTACTATCAGAAAGGCGGCGAGTAAAATGACAGTTTACGCATGCGACATGAAAAGGAATTTACGATCACTTATCATCTGGAGCCTGGCGGTAGGCGGCATGATAATGATATGCATACTGATGTTTCCGGGAATGAAAAACGAAACTGAAAAAATGGGAGCTATGTTCTCCAACATGGGAAGCTTTACTGCAGCCTTCGGAATGGATAAGCTTGATTTCGGTCAGCTTATGGGATTCTACGGCATCGAATGCGGAAACACTCTCGGTATCGGCGGCGGAATGTTTGCCGCTCTTGCAGGAATTTCCGCACTTGCAAATGAAGAAAAGGAACACACGGCAGAATTTCTTCTCACCCATCCTGTAAGCCGCGGATCAGTAATTATACAGAAACTCCTTGCCGCACTTACTGAAGTTCTGGTACTGAATATATTCGTCACCGCAGTAAGTCTCGTTACCGCAGCGGCTGCAGGCGAAAGCTTTGACATGAAGAGCTTCACGCTGATCCACATCGCCTTCTTTGTTCTGCAGGCCGAAATATGCTGTATAGCATTCGGTATTTCTGCATTCATAAAACGCGGAAGTCTCGGCATCGGTCTGGGACTTGCACTGGCAATGTACTTCCTCAATCTGCTGTGCAACATGAGTGAAGATGCAGAATTCCTGAAATTCATAACACCGTACGCATATGCCGAACCGAGCAGCATAATAGCTGACAAAGAGATCGACTGCGTACTTATGGCTGCCGGTTTATGCATAGCTGCAGCCGGTGCTGTAACGGCATTCATAAAGTACAGCAGAAAAGACATTGCTTCATAAAATAAAAACGACTCATACTGAGCCGGAAAACGAAAACAAGGCATGACCTCACTTTACGCAGGTCATGCCTTGTTTTGATCATTGTTTCTTCATGTTCCCGAAACGCACTTATTGCAGGTTTCGTAAAATTATCGCAATAAATAAAAAGTTTATACATTTACTTTTTATTTTGGTTGATGTATAATAAAAGCAGGGACTGTTCGGGGAACGTATTTGTACTGTTAAAGCCCATAAGGAGGAAAAATCATGAAAGACACAAATGTTTCCGAACTTCAGCAGTTCAGTCTGCTGGTACCTGATCCGAACGAAAAATTTTTCGAGATCAGCCCGAACACCCGCAGTGATCTGTCGGTAGAGTTTCTTGCAGAGAATATCGGTCACTGCCCTTCGGAAATAAAGCTCATCACCGATGTTCTTACCCACATTCCGACAAATCCGAAAACGATCGCGTATCGTAATGATATCTATCATGAACTGAGCAGCGAACCCGAACTGTGCAGCAAGCTCCATGATATCTTCTCCTGGCTGCGTGCAAGAATGCCTGATCATTACATAAAAAAGAGCAATGATCTTATGGTACTGGTAACACGTCTCACTGCGCTTCGGTCATATGCTTTCGCTCTTACGAAGATAAATGAACTTATCTCCGGACACGATTTTCATTCGGAAGGTCTGAAAAAACTGAAAAAATATGTTGCCGGCATATGTGAAGGAAGCGGATTCGAAGAACTTGGCAAGGACATAGGATACGCTCTCAGGGATATCGACAATGTACGAAGCGTTACCCTGGGCGTTAATCTTGATTCCAATTTCAACGTTATCGAATCCGGTCTGGTATCAATAAACAGCTTCTACTTCACCGAGGAAAGCGTGCTCAAAAACTTCGTAAAGTTCCACAGAAACGACAAGTTTAATGACGACAATGAAACTTTACAGTTTAAAATGACTACCCACAGAAATGCATATGAAACGCTCGAATTAGGAGTAACCGGCACCACAACCGGCGGAAACAATATGCTGATGACCAATTTAAACAACATCATCACCAGAATGCTTCCGTCCACTACTTCAAAAGTTAAGAAGATCATAGACAAATACGCTGATCTGAGCGGAAAGGTGCTTATCGATCTTACTGATGAATTCCTTTTCTACACACGATTTATCGAACTGGAAAAGCGTATAAAAAATGCGGGTCTCCCTGTATGCACCGCAGAAACATCATCCGGCGACTCTGAGTTTACGAATCTTTACAACATAAAGCTTGCCATCTGCCACGTTAAGGGCATGGTAAAGGAAAACATAGTCTGCAACGACTTAAGCTTTACAAAGGAACGAAACATCCACATCCTCACCGGTCCGAACCGCGGCGGCAAAACCATTATCACACAGGCGCTCGGTCTTGCATTCATCATGTATCAGGCAGGTGTTTTCACCCCGGCTTCAGCAGCAAAATTACGTCCGTGCAGCGGTATCTACTCTCACTTCCCTGTTGAAGAGGAAAAAACCGTTTCCCTCGGCCGTCTCGGTGAGGAATCAGCACGTTTCAATGAGATTTGCAAAACTGCTGACAGCAACAGCCTGATCCTTTTCAACGAGTCATTTGCAACGACCAGTCATACCGAATCTCTGTACATCGCAGAAGATGTCATCAAATATCTCTGCTGTCTCGGAACACGTGCTTTCTTCAACACCCACATGCACGAACTCGCCGAACATGCCGAAGATTTCGGAAAGATACCGGAAGCTGTCTGCGGTGCTGACAGTCTTGTAATGGAAAACGAGAACGGAAAACGCTCCTACAAAATGGTTCAGAAAAAACCTGACGGCCAGAGCTATGCCCATGAGATCGCACATAAATACGGCATAACATTCGAACAGCTAAGCCAGAACCTCAGACACGGTTCCGGTCCTGACGCTGTACCAGCCACCTGATAAAAACAATTTTCACCCTTATTAAAATACTTTAAAAAGCCGGCATATCCGCAGCTGCGTACTTTACGTATGCAAGGATATGCCGGTTTTGCTTTTTTCAGAACGCATCTTTTATACCAGTAACAACACCTTCTCCGATTCTGTACTTACCATCGAAAAGAAAAAATCTGACGCCAGTTAATTACAATCCGAACCGCTCAAGAAGGTTATAGATCCCGTCCTCGGAAAGCACGCCTCGTTTCAGATCTTTCGGAAGAAGTCCTTTTTCGTCAGCGGCAAAGTCTCTTTTCCATGCGGAGCTTTCGTAGTAATCCGAAAGCTGTTTCAGCATTTCTTCAGATCCGGTTTCGGCCTGTTCCAATATATTTTCGTAATGAGTGATGCGCTTTATCTGTTCTGCTACAGCTTCAGGAGTAGTCGGAAGTATCTTCTCGAAGGAAAACATTTCGAACATTTCTCCGTCCTCATCATCCGGAGCACAGTGATGTTCGTTAAAGTATTCGACTATGTGGAATCCGCAGCGATTTACGTAGAAATGAATGTTACGCTTTTCAAAATACGGAGTTACCGTGCTCCATACCGTTACCTCAGGATGCATTTCCTCTATCGCACACCATGTGGCATAGCCGATACCTTTGCTGTGTACAGATGGCGATACGAACAACAGTTCAAGATCACCCTGGTCGTATTCGGTTTTGATGACAACACCGCCGACGGGTTTTCCGTTCTGAACGATCCGGTATGCCGTGCCGTCATCAATTGAATCTGAGATAGTGTCGTGTGAGATTATCTCGCCGTCTTCTTCAAAGTGATCGTCACGTACACCGAATTCTTCGAAAGCACCGTAATTGAATGCTTCCTGATTATCTTTTATAAACTGCTCGCGTTCAGATTCTTCGAGCGGAAGTAGTTGTATTTCTGTCATTTCAGTATATCTCCTTCTGTCATTTACATTTTTATTTGCATTTATAATAACATTTTTTAATTGTAAAGTCTATATGCAAACTGCATTTTTCGACCGAATAACGTTCTGTATACTGCGTTTTTCGACCGAATAATGTTATTGCAACTGCATTTTTCAACCGAATAATGTGTACCAGTCAAGAAAACTTGATAATCACCGTGATTTAAACGGCTAAACAAAAATCGCCGCACGGAAACCGTGCA
>CADAPI010000094.1 GCA_902789705.1 uncultured Ruminococcus sp. | reverse complement strand
CTGGAATATCTTACGCGCAAGAGCGCATATAACAAAGAGCAGATAATACGACGAAAGCAGTGCCGTTTCAACAAATATCCACAGATTTCCTGCTCTGGACGCTTCTCTTCTTCCATCCATTCTGTCTATATCGATATATATGCTTTCCGATCCGCGAAGCAGCGAATACACCGCAAACAGTATACTTGCATCCGGAAGGAGCGAAAGTATAAAGGATAGTGCCGTTGCCGCAATATTTCCGTTGGTGACTGTTGTAAGCCACGCAAGTCCCTGCGTCGCCAGCCCCGCTACAATATAGATAATGCAGCACAGCCACGAATAGTAAAACCACTTTGTAACCGATGACAGTCTGTAAAGACATACAAACAGTGCGATGATCACAATATGTTTAAAGGATGTTGTATAAGATATAAACATACCTATGAAGTTATAAGCCTTTGCATCCGAGAATGCGACCATCCTTATGGCCAATGCGCACAGTACAACAGCCGAAAGGTGAGCCATAACTACTATAGCCCCTGTCAGATATGGAAGTACGCGCAAGGCTCTCAGATCAGTTTTTGATGACATACTATCTATCCTTTTAATAACTCTCAGGTCTCATAAGAAGCTCACCAAGGGTCATTTCTGCCCATGAATACTGGAGCATATATTCTCCCAGGAAGGAATTGACAGCATAACTGTCACCCTTCACATAATCAAAATAATCGCAATCGACCAGTTTACAGTCAACGCCGTAAGCATTCCAGCCCTTGACGAGGATATCCTCTGCACCGTGCTTCTTCAGGTCATCACGCAGGCTCGACATGAAAACTCTGAGCTGTTTCTTGTTTGAAATCACGCCGGGATTAGTTATTAAAATCCAAGCTTCGAATGAATGTATTCATTTCTCTTTATCATGAAATCGGCAATTGAAACGCTGTCACCGCCGTAGGAGAAGAGGCCGCCTCCGAAAAAGCCGCCGCCGCCGAAACCACCTCCGCCGAAGCCACCGAAACCGCCGCCGCCGCCGAAGCCGCCCCACATTCCGCCGTTACCTCCGCCGTTTCTTACCTGAAGTCCGCCTGCACTTTTGGCGATGTTTGTTTCAAACTGATCGAATGTGAAGAAGAATCTCGGATCCGCTTTTACGTGGTCACGTATGAGGGAAGCGTGTGCGTTTATAGTTTTTACAGGATCGCTGTAGTAGTTCACTATCTGCTTTACATAGTCGTAGTACATTTCACGGTATTCCGGTACTGCGAGAAGATTTGTGAGCATAGGACGCTGATTTGCATCTGCCTGATAAAGACCTGTTGTGATGTCCGATTCAGCGGCAGCGCCGTAGTCCATGAAGTTTCCTACAGAAAGGTTGTAGTCCCATCCTACGTAGTACATTTTTCCGTCGGTGTACTCAACGTAGTAGTTGTGTGCCATCTGACCGTTGTAGCTGTCGTAGTTGCCCATTACAGCGTTTACGGCAAATCCCTTGAGCCAGCTCGGGACGTCAATTATATCTTCGATGAATTTATAGTTTGTTGAAGTTACCTTGTTTATGGCATCCTTCAGTTCTGCAATATGCTTGAGCTCGTCGTCCGTTCCGAATTTTACCTCAAAGTTGTTGAGTTTCATTGACGAACGGAATGTGCAGTCGTATGAGTTTCCTACATCGGCAGCCTTGTAGAGAACAGCATCGTCAGATGTTGCATAGCGTTCACCGAGGGTAGTTCCCGGCTGTTCGCAGAGCAGATAGAAGCTGTAGAGCTTGCCGTTTAAGTACATGTCAGTGTAGCTTGTCTTCGGTGCAAGTGCATCGAGATCATACATGACGTCGTAGCAGAGAATATCGCGCATGCATGAAGGATCGGAATAGAAATTGTTAAGACAGATCTCAGTCAGCCCCTTGTAGTTTTTGTACTTGTCGTACTTGTCAAACTTGATGCGGAAGCTGTACTTGTCCTTGCCGGCCTGATAAACGAACATGTTCGAACTGTGGCCCTTGGTGCGTATGCCGGCGTTTTCGATGC
Organism: uncultured Ruminococcus sp.; assembly: GCA_902789705.1. Taxonomy (GTDB): domain Bacteria; phylum Bacillota; class Clostridia; order Oscillospirales; family Ruminococcaceae; genus HUN007. The sequence goes on along the minus strand of CADAPI010000094.1, from coordinate 12,615 downwards.
GTTCGCCGTCGATAACAACGTCACACGGATAGTATTCCTCGTCCTGTGAGTGAGCAAGGAAGTTGTCCCAGTCCTTCATCTCCACTTCGATGCGGTGAACAGAGCTTCTGTCGAAAAGATCAGAATAAAGAAGTGAAGATTTAAAGTTATTGTTTACATCAGTGTAGGCTGTCGGTGCGCCGGCTTTTATGTCTGAAGATGCCTTTACCTCGATGCCTCCTGCATATACGCTGTAAGCAGTGCCTGACTTCAGATCAGGTGAGGAAATGACAGCGTATCTGTATTTTTTCAGAGTGTTTTTTTCAAATACTGTTTTTCCGCTGCCGTCGGTAAGGGCAACCGGATTGTTCTTTGACCATTCCTTTGTAAGATCAAGTACGATGCACGCCTGGTCAGATGAAGTCATATTCGGGCACTGTTCGTCTGTTGCAGTTGCAAGGACTGTTCCTCCTGAGATGGTAACACTGCCTTCGCTTCGTAAACCTCTGTCGCCGCAGGCTGTAACATCACCGCCTGAGATAACAAGTGTGGTCTCTGCCTGTATAGCGTCGTTTCCGGCTTTGACTGTCAGCGTACCGCCTGTTATTTCGACATTGTCCTTTGAGGATTTGAGTCCGTCACCGGCAGAGTCGATTATCAGCGAGCCGTCATTAAGTGATACCGTGCTCTTGGCTTTTACCGCATCAGCCTTGTTTGTTCCCGTGTTTGCGAAATCGGTGGTTATGCTGATGGTTCCGCCGTTGAATCTTATATCGTTGTTGCATAAGATGCCGAGCTGTGAGCCGGTAGTGATATCAAGAGTTCCTGTGGAATTTTTCGTGAATGTAATATCATCTTTGGCATGGATGACAGCACTTTCGTCTTCAGCAATGTCAGATGTGTTTGAAAGTGAGTTCGTTCCGGTGAAGGTGATCTTTGTCTTTTCAGCATTCTCCACCATGATGCACGGTGTACTGTCTGAATTCTTCATCGTTACACCGTCAAGCTTAAGATCAACGCTTCCGGTGTCAGTCTCCGGAACAGCGATCAGGATCTGTGCGTCAGTTGTCATAGCGCCGGAGAATTCGTAGATACCGCTTGCCGTTATGTTAACTCTCGTTCCTTCCACGAGCACGCCTTTTCCGGCCTTTATGCTGTTTCCTTCAAAAGTGATCTTTACAGGATCAGGGTTTGCGACAGGCGTGCCTGGTGTACCTGTAAGTGTGCTTTTGAGCATGATAAAGTCGATGATGTTCAGTTTGCTGTCAACGTTCATGTCAGCATTGCTCTGTTTTTCCTTCGTAAGCGATCCCGAATTCAGCATATGACTGCTGAGTGCTGTCAGATCGGCAGCCGAAATTACACCGTTTCCGTCGGCATCGCCTTTCAGCACATCTGCCGATACTGTCATGACGAGTGAAGAACACAGTGAAACCGCAGTGAGGGCTGTTACGAGTTTTCTGCCATATCTCTTCATATTGATTTCCGCCTTTCATAAAATGAAATAACCGTAAAATAAAAAAATGGAAAACTGATCGCCGGAATTGATGGGGTTCCGTTCTGGTCGTGAACCGATCAGCATTTCTCTTATGATACTATTATAGCAAACCGCAAAAATACATATGTGTTTTTTTTATGTCTTCAGTATGAAATTTGTATTTTTTCTTCCCCGGATGTCAGAATGATTCCGTGCAGTTTGTTTAATCTGTTCACTATGGGCAGTTTTCGGTTTGCACAGAGGTCGTCATCAGTGTATAATAATTATAGGGAAACACTGATTAAACCGGAAATCCAGCTTCGCCGGATTTCCGGAGGTGGGATTTGCGGGGCTTCGCCCCGGATCCCCGCGCTGATTTATGAATAAATCAGCGTTTCCATAGTGATCAGATATCATAAACAAGGAAACGGAGGACGCTTTCTGATTTTACAGGCGGAAACTGTGCGAAGACAGAAAGCTTTGAAATATATGAAAACAGACCGGAATACAGTCCTGCGTGCAGCGGAACTGAGCAAGCTGATTCTTACTGAAGATGAGACAGAAAAAATGGTGACTGAACTTGGAAAACTGGCGGAGATCATCGGAAATCTGGATATCGGTGATATTTCTGAAACCGGTTCAGAAGCGGCACAGCCGGTGTCTGAAGCGCGTGAAGATGAAGTTAAGCCGTCGGCTGAACGGGATAAAATATTACAAAACGCACCGGAACACACTGAGGAATATTTCTGTGCTCCCGATACATTTGACAAGGGAGGGGACGAGTAATGACAGCTCTTGAAACAGGAAGGCTCATCCGCTCCGGAAAGCTCTCAGTTACGGAGGCGGTTTCCACGGCACTTGAGGCAGCCGAAAGGGAAAACGGCAGAATAAATGCCTTCATAACCATCTGCCGGGAAAAAGCTCTGATGAGGGCGGCGGATGTACAGAAGCGTATTGATGACGGAACGCTGACTTCTCCGCTTGCAGGTGTGCCTGTGGCGGTAAAGGACAATATCTGTACTGACGGGATACGCACTACCTGTGCATCAAAAATGCTTGAAAACTTTGTTCCGTTCTACAGTGCGTCGGCCGTTGAAAAGCTAGAACGTGCCGGTGCAGTGATCATCGGCAAGCTCAATATGGATGAGTTTGCAATGGGAAGCCTGTCGGAAACCTCATATTTCGGACCTGTACACAATCCTCTTGATGCAGAAAGATCGGCAGGCGGATCATCCGGCGGATGTGCTGCAGCCGTTGCTGCCGGCATCATACCTGCTGCACTCGGATCAGATACCGGAGGTTCCGTAAGACAGCCCTCAGCGTACTGCGGAGTCACAGGGTTCAAACCGACTTACGGAGCAGTGTCGCGGTACGGACTTATCGCTTACGCCTCCTCATTTGATCAGATCGGTCCGGTCTGCCGTACTGCAGCCGACTGTGCGGCAGTTACCGATGCAGTCTGCGGTGCCGACGAAAGCGACAGCACATCACGAAATATGTTTTCGTCTTCGCTTCTTTCCGGACTTACTGGAGATGTAAAGGGACTGAGGATCGGTGTTTTAAAGGAAAGCTTGGATGCGGGTATGACAGAAGCCGGAACGGCGCAGAAAGTTCTTGAGGCAGCAAAGGAACTTGAAAAGGCGGGGGCTCAGGTGAAGGAAGTGAGCTTTCCGTATTTAAAGCAGGCTTTTTCCGCCTACTATACCATTGCCATGGCTGAAGCAAGTTCGAACCTCGCAAGATTTGACGGTATAAAATACGGATTCCGTGCGGAAAACTTCGAAGACCTTAACGACCTTTACTGCCGTTCGCGAAGCGAAGGATTCGGTACCGAGGTAAAGAAAAGAATACTCCTCGGAACCACCATTCTTTCAGGCGGATACTACGATGAATATTATCTGAAGGCGATGAAGATCAGAGAAGCCGTAAGAAGAGAACTCGACAGAATATTTACCGGTACAGACCTTCTTCTGACACCGACTGCACCGGGAACAGCTCCTCTTATCGGAAGCGGAGCTTCAGATCCGGTTTCGGTGTACTGTTCAGATGTCTTTACCATTTTCGCAAATCTTGCAGGACTGCCTTCGGTATCGTTTCCGTGCGGAACTGACGAAAACGGTATGCCGGTCGGCGCACAGTTTACCGGACGTGCGGCAGATGACGGACTTGTGCTGAATGCAGCGCATGCATTTCAGATCCGCACGGACTGGCACATGCTCGGAAGCAGCCTGTCTGCGTACCGGGACAGCGTCACAGTACAAAGTCATGTTCCGGCCGGTGGGAAACTTCCGGATGAAAAGCGTACATTAGGAAAGTGGGGTGAGGAAAGCTATGAAATACGAAACAGTGATAGGCCTTGAAGTCCATGTTGAACTTGCATCGAAGAGCAAGCTTTTCTGCTCGTGCACAACTGAGTTCGGCGGTGAGCCGAACTCGCACTGCTGTCCGGTGTGCACCGGAATGCCGGGAACTCTGCCTGTGTTCAACAGGAAGGTCCTTGAATTTGCCGTTAAGGCAGGTCTTGCCCTTGGCTGTGATATCACGCGCGTTTTTCGTTTCGACCGCAAGAATTATTTCTATCCGGATCTGCCGAAGGCATACCAGATCTCACAGCTTTACGCTCCCGTTGCCGTGAACGGACATACTGAGATAAAAACAGCGGACGGGACTGTGAAAACAATACGCATTCACGAGATGCACATGGAAGAGGATGCAGGCAAGATCATTCACAGCCCGGACGGTAAAACGGCTTTCCTCGATTACAACAGATGCGGTGTTCCGCTCGTTGAGATAGTAACTGAACCTGATTTCAGGAACGCTGAAGAAGTAAACGCTTTTCTGTACCGCTTAAGGTCAGTTTTTAAGTATCTCGGAATATCCGACTGCAAAATGGAGGAAGGGTCGATGCGTGCCGATGTCAATCTTTCCGTTCGTCCTGAAGGAAGCGAAGAATTCGGCACCCGTACCGAGATGAAAAATATAAATTCATTCCGTGCGATAGAACGGGCGATAGCATACGAATCGGCAAGACAGATAAAGGTCGTGGAAAACGGCGGAACGATCATTCAGGAAACACGCCGCTGGGATAACGCATCAGGTCGTTCCTACGCAATGCGTTCCAAGGAAGAGGCAAAGGACTACCGCTACTTCCCCGAACCTGATCTTCCGGCATTTCATATATCTGATGATGAGATAAAACGCTGTAAAGATCTTATACCGGAATTTGCAGAGGAAAGGGCGGAGCGCCTTGTGCGTGAAATGTCCCTTCCGGAGGAAGATGCGGCACTTATAACCGCTTCCAGAAATCTTGCAGATCTGTTTGAGGACACTGTAAAAATCTGCGGTGCACCGGCGGAGGTAAGGTTCTGGTTTACCGGCGGACTGCTTTCTTTTATCAATGAGACAGGCCGTGATCCGGAAGATATAGCTTTATCTCCTGAAAAGTTTGCTGAATTTGCCGGACTTGTGGTGTCAGGCGAGCTTAAGCGTGAGGCGGGAAAAAAGGTTTTCAGGGCACTTCTTGAAAGTGACGGGGAACTTGATCTTCGTAAGTTTATTAAGGAAAACGGACTTGAAACTCTTGACGACGGGGAGCTTATAGCAGAGACTGTAAGGAAAGTGATAGCGGAAAACCCGAAGCCTTATGAGCAGTACAGAAACGGCGAAACAAAGGTTTTCGGATTTTTCGTCGGCAGAGTCATGAAGGAACTGAAGGGCAGGGCAGATCCTGCGGCAGTGAACAGTACGGTCAGAAATATACTTGGGAATTCACTTGAAAAACATTTGTGAGTATGGTATAATAATTTTATATATATTTCAATATGTTGACGTTATAAGGAGACCGGTAAAATTCTGCAGGAACGGACCGGAAAATGTGTTTCTGCACCGTATTCAGGGATCCTTTCACCGCATACCGTTCGGGGGCGAAGCCGGTGCTGCGGTAAAAACAGTGAAGATTGAGGGTTGGAAACTATGAATTATTCAATGATGGAAATGACAGAAAAGCTGAATGCTGAATTCGACGAACTTGTAAAATGCTGTGCCGTTTCACGTGAATTTGACCCTGAATACTACAGAATATACGATGTCAAGCGCGGACTTCGTGATTCTGACGGAAAGGGCGTGCTTACGGGACTTACTGAGATAAGTGACGTCTGTGCGTACGAAACAGTAAACGGAGAAAAATATCCTGCTGAAGGAAAACTCTACTATCAGGGATATAACGTCTGTGATCTGCTCAAAAACACGGAAAGCAAGAGATTTCTTTTCGAAGAGATAACCTATCTGCTTCTTTTCGGTGATCTTCCTGATCCGAAGCAGTTTGAAAGCTTTCTTGAGATAATGAGCAGTCTCGAAGAGCTTACAGGCCAGTTCGTGCGTGACACAATACTCAAGGCGCCTCCGGCAAATATTATGAACGCTCTTCAGAAAAGTGTCATCACACTTTATTCCTACGACACCAATCCGGATTCAGTTGAGATCGCGGATGTATTAAGACAGTCACTTCAGCTCATCTGCAAGATGCCGCTTATGGCTGTTTACGCATACTACGCTTACCAGCACATGGAACTGGGCAGAAGCCTGCTTATCCGCACTCCGAAAAAGAGATATTCGATAGCGGAAAACATTCTGTACATGCTTCGTGATGACGGATACTTTACAGACCTTGAAGCAAGGGTACTCGATACTGCCCTTGTGCTTCACGCAGAACACGGCGGCGGAAACAACTCAACATTTACAAACCACGTTGTTACCTCATCGGGAACAGATACCTATTCCGCAACGGCAGCTTCCATCTCCTCGCTTAAGGGACCGCGTCACGGCGGTGCAAACCTTAAGGTACTTGAAATGTTTGACGACTTAAAGAAGAACGTTGCGAATACTGAAAGCGATGAGGAAGTAAGAAATTATCTTAACGGCATACTCGACTATGAGAACTTTGACAAATCAGGTCTTATCTACGGACTTGGCCATGCGGTATATACAGTTTCAGATCCGCGAGAGGTGATCCTTAAGGATCTTGCTGAACAGCTGGCGGCGGAAAAGGGACTTACAAAGGAATTTGAGCTTTACGACCGCGTTGAAAAAACCGGCAAGGACTGCATCGCTCAGAAGAGAAAGCTTTTCAAGCCTGTCTGTGCAAACGTTGATTTCTACAGCGGACTTGTTTACTCAATGCTGGGCATTCCGCGTGAACTTTTCACTCCTATCTTTGCAGTTTCAAGAATTTCAGGCTGGAGCGCTCACCGCCTCGAGGAACTTATAAACAACGGCAAGATCATCCGCCCTGCTTACCGCTTCGTCGGCAGGCACCGTGAGATCAGGGAACTTATAAACGGCAACTGATAAGGAAACACTGATTAAACCGGAAATCCGGTTTTGCCGGATTTCCGGAGATGGGATTTGCGGGGCTTTTTCCCGGATCCCTGCGCTGCATTATGGATAAATCAGCGTTTCCATAAAAATAAAGCCATAACACCCGGAATATCTGTTCCGTAAGTGTTATGGCTTTTTAGTTTTGGAATCATTTCTTCCCGCTTTTCTTCACGGCTGATGCGCCGAGGAAAAGAAGTATAAGTGCGCTGCCTGTAAGTGCAGGGACTGCAGGAGCGTTCCGGCCTGTTTCCGGAAGAGAACTTAGCCTGTTTCCGGAAGAGAACTTATGTTTTGGAAAGATACTGCTTCGGTTTCTTTTTTGCTTTCTGAAGTTTGCACATCAGAAGATACGGTTTCTGTTCCGTTTTCTGAAACTGCCGGAGCGGTCACCGCAGGCTCTGTTACTGTATCGGCGGCAGAGGTTTCTGTCGTCGCCGCCTGTTCAGTTATCAGTGGCGCAGTTTCTGCGGGAGCGGTTGTTTCCGTGGACTTTACGGAAGCAGTGTATCTGTCTGCAAATTCTGTGTGACGTACGGTATTGTCGTAGGTACGGATAAGATCAAAGCTGTATTTGTCATCGTTTTTCTGTACAAAGCAGAAACTTGAATCGGCTGATCCGATCGAAGTGGAGAGATATCCTGCGTGGGCGTATGTGAAATGAAGTGGAAGAGTATTAAAGCTCTGCTCCGTGTATTTCACCGGACTTGTCAGGGTGTCACCTTCGGTCAGGAACATTTCTGTCTCCTGCCTTGAATGGTCGTGTCCGAAAAGCCAGATGATATTCATATCATACTGTTCAGCGCAGCTGTTTATAAGTGAGGCGAGCTCGTATGACTTGTCGATGTTATATGCGTTTTCACCTATCCAGTCAGAGATCGAATTCCCGTTACGGTTTACCGATGCCGGATCTATCCCGAGCACATGCAGTCCGGAATGGGCGGAAATAACGATCAGTTCGCCGTTATAGTCCTTTGCGGTTTCTTCAAGAAATTTTTTCGTACTGTCAATTATACTGTCGTAGGAGTAGTACCGGTCATCATGGATGTTTCTGTGCGCTGCAGCCTCGTAATTGATGCCGAAGACCTTTATGTTCCTGTCAGCAGTACTGCTCGTTCCGTTTGCTTTCACTGCATCCGAGCTGCCGTCGAAAATAAGTCCGCCCGATGCGGAAAGATCCTTTGCCGCTCCCAGATCGGCCTTTACGGACATTTCTGAAGCTGCCTTTCCGGGATCGTGGTTGCCGGAAACAAATACGGTATCTATGCCGCCGAGATGCGGTTTTATCAGCGGATAGTAGTGTCCGAGCATGTAGTCGCTGTCCGGTGTAGGTCCGTTTACAAGATCGCCGGTGCAGATGATAAGTCCCGGAATATATCCGCCGGTACGGTTCATCGTTGTCTCGATGGCATTGCCTATAAGATGGTATTCCTCATGCACGTCAGAGAAAGATATAAATGAATCCGGAATTACGCCTTTTGCAATTACGAAAAGCGCGTCCGATGATTTTTCACGGTAGATTATCCCCTTATCATCGTGTCCTTCGATAATGCAGCTTACCCTGTGCACACCGGCTTCTCTGCCGGCAAGTTCAACGGCCGTGAAGCTCAGGGTGTCTGTATCGTGTGCGGTACCGTCAACATTCCATACCACGTTGTCGGTTATTATTCCTGCGTCGGAAAGGGTGACCGAAAACTCAGGAGCAGCATATCCGCTTCCTTCGGTGACATAATTCTCGGAACATGGCTGCGCTTTTATGCACCGTTCCAGTGTATCGCCCTTTGTGTAAACACTCACTTCAGCCGCTTCACTGCGGTCAGTGGTCATTGAAAACTGCGTTTCTGCGTTTTCGTCATATTTCAGGTAATATGTGTTTTCGTCTTCCCTGAAGATGAGTGCTGTTTCGTCTGCGAACCAGAAAAGGTCTTTTATGGTGCTTTCCCAGTATCTGAATGAGAGCTTTCCGTCGATGCACGAGAGATAATGTGAAGGTGTCGAAAGGTATGAGAACTTTGAATAGGTACTCGCCACCATGTTTCTTCTGTAGTACCTCCAGATATATTCCTCGTCCTGCCCGTCGCCTGCGGAAAGCATTACCTCAGTTCCGTCGGACTTCTTTACGCAGATAACATAGGATTTATTGTCATCAAGGCTTTTTACCCGGCTCCATTTCTGGCCGTCAGGTGTGGTGATCGTGCTCCCGTCAGTTTCTGCCGGTGCCGATACTGTAAAAAAGTCTTCTTCCTCTGCGTATGATCTCTGATTAAAAAACACCGCCATGCTAAGAGCAGACACGGCGGCACAGATAACAGCAAGTAAGTGTTTTTGTTTCATTGTATTTCCCCTTATTCCTTATAGTAATTCCGTTGGTATCTTATGTGCATAAAGGGTGACCCGGCAAAGCCGGATCACCGCACAGATTTAAATATTATTCATCGTAACTGTAGTCGTAGTCATCGTTACTGTAGTCATAATCTTCGTAGTAGCTGCTGTTTGCCTGCTCCTCACGCATACGCTGCTGTTCCTCGTGCGCCTTTCTCTTTGCGTTGTACCCTATGAGTGCCGGCACAAATATTGCGACAAGTACACCGAGAACGGTAAGTCCTATGAAAATACCAATGACTATAAAAATTGCCTTTACTGCCTTGTTTTCAGATTCTTTGCGCCTTTCGGCATGGAACTGTTCATATTCCCTCTGCTGTCTTGCTTCGTTTTCAAAATTTCTGATATCAGCTTCGTCGAATCTGTTTCCGCATTTTTCGCAGATAACTCCGCCGGTGTACGGTGCACCGCATTTTTTACAGTTTAAGATCATATGCTGTTTCCTCCCATTACAAGTTCTGTGACATCTTCCGGCGGCAGAGGTTTTCCCCAGATGAATCCCTGAATGAGATCACATCCGATGCTTCTCAGCGCCGCGAGCTGCTCTTCCTGTTCAACACCCTCCGAAATTACGTCAAGCCCCATGATATGACCCATTGATATCATTGCGGCAACGTACTGTTTGGAGGATTCGTTTGTATTTATTCTGTCTATGAATGATTTATCGATCTTCAGAAGGTCAGCCGGTATCTTGTTAAGATAGCTGAGTGAAGAATATCCTGTTCCGAAGTCGTCGATAGCAAGTTTTATGCCGATGGCTTTGAGTTCGCCGATTCGCTGTAATGCCTTGTCGGCTGAATCCATAAGAATTGATTCCGTGATCTCGATCTCCAGCTGCGAAGGAGATATTCCGCTTTTTTCGATCAGATCACTTATTTCGGCTATGAATCCTTTTTTCATGATATGTCTTACCGATGCGTTCAGGCTTAAGGTAAGTTCTTTTCCGGACTGCTTTACAATGTCACTGAAGAAGGCAGCCGCCTTTCTGAAAACCATTTCGTCGACCTTGTCGATAAGTCCGACCTTTTCTGCCACCGGTATGAACAGATCAGGTCGTATGATGCTTCCGTCACTGTCTTTCATGCGTGCAAGTGCTTCAAATCCGCGAAGCTCGTGCTTCATATCATACTGCGGCTGAAGATGGAAGAATACCGAATTGTTTTCAAGAGCGGTTCTTATTTTGTTCTCGATTTCGAGCATCCGTTCGTTCTGTGAAATTTCCGGACTGTATTTGAGAATGTGATCGCTGCTGCCGACCTTCTTTAATTCATTTGCCGCCGTGTTGGCACGCGAGATCAGTGTATCTGCTGTGCCTCCGTCTGACGGATATTCCGCAAATCCGAAGCTTGCAGTTATGTAGATGTCGCAGCCTTCGATAACAAACGGTTCGCTTAAAGCATCTGAATATTTCATGATGATCTTTACAAGCTCTTCCGTGGAACGGTATCCGCATATAACGAGCGAAAACTCGTCGCCGTTTACACGGGCAACGAATTCCAGAACATCGGAGGTCTGCTTTTCACGTACAGCCTTCCAGCGGTCCGCTATTCCCTTTATCGCCTGATTTCCGGCCTCGATGCCGAGCATGTGGTTTACGCTTTTGAAATGATTGAGGTCGACGGAAACCACTGCAAATTTTTTCTGGTTTCTTATCAGGCGTGATATATTGTCCCTGCAGGCAATGTTGTTAGGAAGTCCCGTCATCATGTCCGTATAGCTCATGCGTTCAAGATTTTCCACTACATTGTATCTTGCAATGTGAGATGAAATAAAGAATGTTGTAAGTTCAAGTGTTTCCTTGATCCTGAGCGTGTTTTTCGTATCGAAGTTGGTCGCCCAGATAAATCCGAGCAGCTCGCTGCCCTGAATGAGAGGGAAGAGAACGACACTCTTTACGCCGGCTTCCACAAGTGTCTGATACCACGGATTGTTTATCCGGCTTATCTGCTCCATGTCGGCTTCGTTCTGAATGATGATACAGTCGCCTTCCTCACCGATCATGTTTTTCCATGAGGCGGCTATCTTATAGTAATCCGGGAAACTTGTTACACGTTTTAGTGTACTGCCCTGCCTGAAATCAGTGGCGACGATAGAATACTGCTGTTCTTCTTCGTTCAGCTTCAGGACAGTACATCCCTCGGCCTTGCATATTTCGCGTATTTCCGAAATAACGCCTTCCATTGCGTCCCTGAGGTTGTCAGCCTTGTGGAGCTTTATACAGGCTGCAAGAACGTCTCCTGACGCCTGTATTGTATTGCTGCGGTTTAAGACCGTTTCTGCTTTTTCTATAACAGTTGAAGTGTATGCACAGTAACATATATTTCCGTTCTCGATGTCCATCGGCAGAGCATGAACGTCAAACCAGATGTCCCTGATGCTTAAATGAACGTAAGTCTGAATTTCCTCTTTCTGTACTGCGGCACGGAAGCATGCGTCTTCAAAACCGCGGCTGGACGGAAAATAGTCACTGTAAAGTGTATCAGGTATAAAGGAAGAATGTTTCACAGGCGCATAACATCCGGATTCATTTCTGATCCTTGTATCTATCATTTCTATGTATTTACTGTTGGCCGATACAATGCGGATCTCCCCGTATCCGCCGTTTTCTTTCCTTTCAACTGATACTACACATGCCGGAGAAAAAAAGGTATCAACAAACTGCTGAAAATCCATGATAATTCCTTTCCGGGTTTATCCCCAATAAACTTTTCATAGTTTACTATAACTATAATTTTAACACAGTGAATGTATGGTGTCAACGTATTAAACAAAGCTTGCTGATCAAATCCGTTAAAAATACAGTCTGAATGAGTATAATTTCAAATGTGATAGTTATATTGACAACAAAATATGAGTTGACACGTACGGAATAACATATTATACTTATGAGTGTGATTAAAGACAGACTCTAAGCGTTATTGCTATATGAAAAAACATCTTAGCAGTAAAACAATATACTTAATGGAACACTGATCAAATCGGAAATCCGGCTTTACCGGATTTCCGAAGGAGGGATTTGCGGGGCTTCGCCCCGGCCCCCACGCTGATTTATGAATAAATCAGCGTTTCCTTAAATATCAGACTTGAATATAAGATTTTTATTATGTCATGGAAGTGAGTAAATGAATTACAAGGCTAAAATAATATTCGTACTGCTTTGCGGTCTTGTTATGGCCGGATGTGCAGTGAATAAAAACGAAGAAACAGAAACCGCAGAAACGGAGTTTCAGTTATCAGAGACATCTCCTGCCGAAACTACTGCGGCGGTGACGTCTGAGACAACAGAGGCGGCAGTTACAGCAGTGACTGAAGCCGACAAAAACAAGGTGGTCTTTACTAACCCTGAGGAGCCTGAGAAACCGATAGTATTTAAAGGTGAGGGAAAGAAGTTTCTGGTTTATAAG
>CADAPI010000093.1 GCA_902789705.1 uncultured Ruminococcus sp. | reverse complement strand
TGTATTACGTGCAGGTGCTGCAAGAAACAACTCAAAGGTACTTCTTGAAATCGAATAATTTCTAAGAAATACAAGTTAAACACGAAAATAATACTGCCAGATCAGTTTTAAGGACATCTGGCAGTTTTTTTGATAGAAACGGGTGGTACAACATGTCAGACAATTATCTTGAAGCCGGAAAAATAGTCAATGTTCATGGTCTCAGAGGAGACGTCAAAATAATGCCGTGGTGCGACAGCGCCGACTTTCTCTGTGAATTTGATTATCTTTATCTTGACCGTGAAGGTAAAAAAGAGCTCGAAGTTGAAAATGCAAGAGTGTTCAAAAACATGGTCATTGCAAAGTTTGCAGGTATAAATACTGTTGAGGAAGCCGAAAAGCTCAGGGAAAAGGTGCTTTATCTTTCACGCGATGACGTTGAACTTGATGAGGATACCTATTTTATAAAAGATCTTATCGGAATTGAGGTATCTGATGCTGACACGGGAAAGCTCTACGGCCTAATAAAGGACGTGTTCCAGACTGGTGCCAATGACGTTTACTCGATAAAGAACGGGGAAAAGGAATATCTTGTTCCGGCCATTGCTGATGTGGTGGTAAGCACTGATATTGAAAATAAGAAGATGACTATAAGACCGTTAGAGGGGCTTTTTGAAGATGAGGATTGAGATAGCTACACTGTTTCCGGAAATGTGTGAGTCTGTTCTTGCAGAAAGTATAATCGGCCGTGCCAGAAAAAAGGGCGCAGTGGATATTGCCTGCCGCAACATACGCGACTACACGAAGGATAAACACCGCAGAGTGGACGACACTCCTTACGGCGGCGGAATGGGCATGGTAATGCAGGCAGATCCTATTTTCAACTGCTATGAAGCCGTCTGCAGTGACATGGGTGCGAAGCCGCATACCATTTACATGTCACCGAAGGGAAATGTATTTACTCAGAAAAGAGCGATAGAGCTCGCTTCGCTTGATAACATTCTCATAATCTGCGGTCACTATGAGGGCGTTGACCAGCGTGTTCTCGACGAGATAGTTGACGAGGAGATATCGATAGGTGACTACGTGCTCACAGGCGGCGAACTGCCTGCTCTGGTCATTGCCGATGCAGTTTCAAGAATGTGCGAAGGCGTTCTTTCCGATGAACTCTGCTATCAGGATGAGAGCCATTTCAACGGTCTGCTCGAATATCCTCAGTACACCAGACCGGAGGAGTGGCACGGGGTGAAAGTGCCGGAAGTCCTTCTGTCAGGACACCATAAAAACATAGGTGATTACAGACTTACAAAGAGTATCGAAATCACCAAAGAGCGCAGACCGGATATGTATGAAAATTACATTAAAAGCCACAATGTGACAGATAAGAAGTGAATGTGAATATATTATTGTCACCAATGTTGTGAGTGTTTAATAAATTTTAGTTAAAATCGACAAAAACCGGACTGATAAATAATTTACGCATAATCAATACATAGAAAATTCCGCCCAAAAGCGTTCTTAGGCAGTTTTATGCGTTGACTACTTCGTATTTACACGGTATAATAGGGGTAAAGGTAATTGATATGTTACTGCCATGCATTAATGCCTGGACAGTTCAGAGAATGCTTTGCATAATCTTTTATATATAATAATAATTGAAACAAATTAATTATGAGGAGAGTTTATAATGTTTGTAAAAGAAGTAATGGTACAGAACCAGGTAGGACTTCACGCAAGACCAGCAACATTTTTCATCCAGAAGGCTAACGAATTCAAGTCATCAATCTGGATCGAAAAGGAAGAACGCAGAGTTAATGCCAAGAGCCTTTTAGGTATCCTTTCACTCGGTATCGTTGGCGGCACATCAATCAAGATCATTGCTGACGGTGCAGATGAAGTAGTTGCAGTTGAAGCACTTGTTGATCTCGTAACAAACGGATTCAGCGATCAGGGCTGATTTCCCCGATAATTTTTTTGAATATTACGGCGGACTGTTTTTGAAGCAGGACCGCCTTTTTTATTTGACGCAGAAACAGAAATGTGATAATATAATTTAAGAATGCTATGGAAACGCTGATTTATTCATAAAGCGTGGGGCTCCGGGGCGAAGCCCCGCAAATCCCACCTCCGGAAATCCGGCTTCGGCGGATTTCCGATTTAATAAGTGTTTACCTATCATAAAACGGAGGATATTTATCATGAGTTTAGTAAAAACATCACTTGAAAGCCTTAAAGTAAACCCTTTTGAACTTATCGGACGCGACTGGTATCTTATCACATCAGGTACATCAGTTTCTGACTATAACACAATGACTGCTTCATGGGGCAGCATTGGTATTATGTGGGGCAAGCCGGTATTTACATGCGGTATAAGACACAACAGATATACTTTTGAATTCTCTGAAAAGAATGACCTTATCACATTCTCGTTCTTTGACAGTGACAAGTACAGACCTATGCTTAGCTTCTGCGGTTCAAAGTCAGGACGTGATCATGACAAGGCAATGGAAACAGGCATTACTCCTGTGGAGATCGACGGCGCTGTTTCATTTGAAGAAGCAAGACTGGTTCTTGTATGCCGCAAGCTTTATGCACAGGATCTTGAAAAGGAAAAGTTTACTGACAAATCGCTCCTCAGCTTCTATGAAAATGATCCTGTTCACAGAATGTATACAACAGAAATAGTTGCTGTTTACGAAAACAAATAATCAAACATAATTATCATAAGTCTGTTACGGGCTGCCGGAATAATTTATCGGCTTACAGCTCTAACAGACTTGTTTTTTGTCAAGAAGAATTTTAACGCGTCATTAAAATATGCTCTAACTCACGTAATTATGGGCATCTGTTGCAAAATTATCTGCCTTGTGTTATAATAAACTATATATATTTGGAGGGTAAAATGAGAATCGCAATATGTGACGATGAAATTATTTTTCGTGAGCAGATAAAAAAATATATTCTGGAAGTCAGCGGTGATTCAGCCATTTATGAATACACCTGCGGTGATGATCTTGCAGACAGTACCGAAAATTATGATATTATTTTTCTTGACATAGAAATGCCCGGCATGAGCGGCATTGAAACAGCGGAGAAACTCAGAAAAAACGGCTCGGACGCTGATATTATCTTTCTTACCAGCCATGTGGAGTATGTCTACGAGGCTTTTAAGGTAAGAGCGTTCCGCTTTCTGCAGAAGCCGATCGATCATGAAAAGTTTACCGAGGCTTTTCAGAACGCCGAGCTTAACCGCAATTCCATGAAAAAAGTAATTCTGGAATTCCGCGGAGCTGTAGCTGAGATCTACATAGAAAACATAGTCTACATTGAGTCTTCCGGTGAGGGAACCTATGTTCACGATATCAGAGGCAACTATTATCCGTCCGCAGTTTCGCTTAAAGAGTGGATGGAAAAGCTCGACAGTGATTTCTTCTACAGAATACACAAGACGACTCTTGTTGCCATGAAGCACATTGCTTCATTTGAAAAAGGCGTGGTAAAGCTTTCAGGCTACGATGCAGATTTCCCGGTAGCCCGCCGAAGCGTTCAGGCTTTCCGCACAGCGTATTTTGATTTTATAAAGAACAATGCAAGGATGATGTGAGAAACAATGTACAATACAATACCTGAGTTTTCAGCAGCTGTTATTCTTGATTCCCTGAAACTCATTATAGTTATGTGCGGTATTTTAAATTTCCCTATAAAAAAGGAGAAAAAATGGCCGTTTGTTTCTCTGGGAGTTGCCTTTTGTCTGACTGCGCTTCTTGCTATAGTACCGATGTTGCTTCATATAGATTATTCAGTTTATGATTCCGCAGAATATAAGGAAGTTATTGCTGAAAGACCTGTTGCAGGGCTTATAGCTATGTTTTTGGCGCTTAATCCGTTCAATCTTCTTTTTGTTGTGATTTTATCAGTTCTGCATTTGCTAGATGGTAAAAAGAAAATACTGATGATTCTTATTGGTGAAATATCGATTGGTGTTATTGATGAAGTTATTCATGCGGGTGTTTGCAGAATCTTTAATACAGGGTATCGGGACTATTATCTTATCACAACTTCGCTGACGATTATATTATTTGCGTTACCGGCATATATAATTCAGAATAAAAAGAAGAAAGGCCTTGATTATCCGCTTAGAAAAATGAGCGCTTTCTATCTTGTTATGCTTGTTATGTCTCAGACAGTTGTTTTATATTATGCGGCTACGCTCCATAATGCTTTTGGCATAAACAGAACTTATCTGACAACTGCTATAGTTGTAATAATTATGATCGAAGGTGCAATGATATATACTTCAAGCCGCAAGGACTACTATTATAACCTTTCGATAATGAATCAGAAAATGCTTGATGTTCAGGAAAGCTATTATATAAAAATGCTTGCTCATCAGGATGAGTTAAGAAAATTCAGACATGATCTTAATAACCATCTGATAAGTGTTGAAGCTCTTATTGATGAGGGTAAGTATGATGAAGTAAAAAAGTATTTTTCTGAAGTAAAAGGTATTTTTACAAACAGAAATCCTGAAGTAAAGACAGGAAACACTATAGTAAGTGCCATCGCAAGTGACTATATGGTGAAATATCCTGATGTGAAGTTAAACTGGAACGGGATGTTCCCGGATGAACTTGCTATTTCAAATACTGATATATGCACCATATTTTCAAATGTTCTCGGAAATGCGTTTGAAAATTCAGCTAAGTGTGAAGATGACAAGACTGTTGATGTAACAGTTGAAACAATTACTAACAGCATGATAGTTACTGTGAAAAATACAGTAGCAGTAAAGGCAGTGGTAAAGAACGGCGCTTTTATTACCTCAAAAGCAGACAAAAACAGTCATGGTATAGGAACACAGAATATAAAGAAATGCGTTGAATTAAACAACGGTATAGTTGAATATAAATTCGACGAAACTATGTTTGAAGTTAAAATCATTCTGCCTAATGCCATGAAGGTGTTCTGACAGGAATCTATGATTTTTTCAGTGATCAGACGGACTTATTCCGGCTCAGTCCTCTGGTCAGATAAGAACATTAATAAGTTTCAAAAAGCTGATATATATGCAGACAGGGATTTTTTAATTAGTATATTATCCTGTATTGATTATCAGCTGAAACAGTGATTTTCCAGCGCTGATGAAAAGCAAAGGGGTGATTGTTGAATGTTTGGTTTAGATATGTTTGGTTTAGACACATTTTTTAGTATAGGTGTTTTTGACTGGTTTACTTCTATCATGGACATACTTGGCTGATATCTGATCAAAATGGATCACTGGCCGGAAATCTATTTGATCGCTGATCAGCAATAACCATGAAAAGAGAAACCAAATGCCTGAAAGAAAAGGGAAAAAGTTCTGACTTGAGTTTTAGTTCAGAACTTTTTTCTTTTTTATCCTGGAACATTTCTCCCTCCCCGGGACGTGAGTGGGGAGGGAGATCCAATTTAAAAAACATTTGCAGCTGCTTCGGGAACTTCCGGACGTGAGGGAAAATGCAGCTGATAATCGCCTAAATATATCCAAAAAATGACCGTTCACACGCTGTAGCCTACCGTTCACCCAAAACCTATTGCTTTTACAGTGCGCCTGTGGTAGACTAAACATAGGGCCAGAAATGGCTTAGCGGCCAAGGGGACTGAGCCGGATCCCCTTTAGCCGCATCAAAAAATGACATCTTCAAAGAAAATAAATAAATTAAAATGAAAAAAGGTTCTGAACATAAAAAAGTCAGAGCTTTTTTTCATTCTGCGAAAGGGTTTTCGGGGTCGGGATTCCACATTAATCCAAAAAACGACCGTTCACACGCTATAGCCTACCGTTCACCCAAAACCTGTTGAAATGAGTCTGAAGTTGTGTTAAACTAAAAATGAAGATTAAGGGGTTATCTTCTTTTGATTATGGGATACAGTCTGCAGAGGGGAGAAAGTGATTAGTATGAAAAAATTGTCATTGGTTTTGTTAGCACCGGTATTAATGAATATTGTAACATTTGTAAGAACGTTTCTGTATGATCCGGTGATCATGTTTGCAGTCTCATTCGTGCTTTTCTTTATTTCACTTTATGCTGACCTGAGCAAAGAACAGGGCAGAAAGTGGAGAATGATAACAGCGGCAGATTTCATAGTAACAGGCGGGCTTATGGCGTGCGCTCTGTTCAATGCTGACCGCATGATTCACATTTTACTTATGTTTATTCTGGCTGTTGCCTGCTCACTGATGATTTTCGGATTTGCAAGGAAACAGTCTGCTAAAATATAATAAGCCACTGCCGTGGTCCGTACTGTTTCGGATCACGGCTTTTTTCTTTTAAATATTCATCGTTTCAGTGAATATTTAAAGAAAAATGAATAAATATACAGTCTCTATTGACTTTTACGGCCAAAGGTTTATAATTGAAATATATCATTATTATAACGATCAACGGAGGTTATCATTATGGCAACAAAAGATATCAAAAAAGTCGTTCTTGCATACTCAGGCGGACTTGATACTTCTATCATCATTCCGTGGCTCAAGGAAAACTACAACAACTGCGAAGTAATCGCTGTTTCAGCTGACGTTGGACAGGGAACAGAACTTGACGGTCTCGAAGAAAAGGCTATCAAGACTGGTGCTTCAAAGCTTTACATAGAACACATCACAGAAGAATTCCTTACTGATTACGTATTCCCGACAGTTCAGGCTGGTGCTGTTTATGAAAACAGATACCTCCTCGGTACTTCATTTGCAAGACCTATCATTGCAAAGAGAATTGCTGAGATCGCTGTCAAGGAAGGCGCAGACGCTATCTGCCACGGATGTACAGGTAAGGGTAATGACCAGGTTCGTTTCGAACTCGCTATCAAGGCATTTGCTCCTGACATGAAGATCATCGCTCCTTGGAGAGAATGGACAATCAAGTCAAGAGACGAAGAAATTGACTACGCTGAAGCTCACAACATTCCGCTTAAGATCAACCGTGAAACAAACTACTCAAAGGACAAGAACATCTGGCACCTTTCACACGAAGGTCTTGATCTTGAAAGCCCTGCAAATGAACCACAGTACAACAAGCCAGGCTTCCTTGAACTCGGCGTTTCACCTGAACAGGCTCCTGACAAGCCAACATACATCACTCTTACATTTGAAAAGGGTATCCCTGTTGCTCTCGACGGCAAGAAGATGGGTGCTACAGAACTCGTTACAGCTCTTAACAAGGTTGGCGGTGAAAACGGTATCGGTATCGCAGATCTCGTTGAAAACAGACTCGTTGGTATGAAGTCAAGAGGCGTTTATGAAACACCGGGCGGTACTATCCTTTACCACGCTCACGAAGTTCTCGAAACTATCACACTCGACAAGGAAACAGCAAGAATCAAGCAGCACCTCGCTGTTAAGTTCGCTGATGTTGTTTACAACGGTCAGTGGTTCACACCTTTAAGAGAAGCTCTTTCTGCTTTCGTAACAGAAACACAGAAGACAGTTACAGGTGACGTTAAGCTCAAGCTCTACAAGGGCAACATCATCAACGCTGGTGTTACATCACCATACACACTCTATGATGAAGAAGTAGCTACATTTGACGAGGATGAAGTTTACAACCAGAAGGACGCTGAAGGATTTATCAACCTCTTCGGTCTCCCGACACTCGTTAAGGCTAAGCTTGACGCAAAGAGAAACAAGTAATCATATAAATTCTTTTATATCAGTAATAAAAGGGCGGGCGGTTAAGTTCGTCCGCCTTTTATTTTTATTTATGTTATCCTGATTTTGAGGGAGGTTTTTTGAAATGGACGAGATCAAAACATATCAGCATAAAGTCGGAGAAAAGCTCAGACTCTCCGAGGACAGCATACCGGATGCGGAATTTGTCACAGTCAATCTTGAAAGAGCAGAATTCAACAGTGTTAATCTTTCCACAGTAACTTTTGCAAAGGCGAACATGGAATGTGCTGTATTCAAGGAAGTCGATCTTAACAGCTGCGCGTTCCAGGATGCTTATCTTGACAACAGTACTATCCTTTCATCCAGCTTTGCCAAGGCTGTTATCGAAAATGTAAACATGGAAGCTGCCAAGTTTACAGGACTTAATATGTCAAGAGCAATGTTCAAGGGCGTAAACTTCAAGGAAACCAAATTTACTGAGGTGTCACTTGATGACTCACAGCTCTTTTATTCAGATATGCAGAATGCGTCATTTGAAAAAATCGTCCTTACAGGATCAAAGTTTACGGAATGCAGTCTCAGAGACGTTGAGATAACTGAATGTGAAACTGACGGCCTTAAGATAGACGGCATCGATATCGGAGCTGTTCTGAAGGCAATTAAGGAAAAGAAAATTGATATAGATAAACTTATCAACGGTTGATCAAGAAAGGTGTGTAGCTACTGATGGCAAAAATGTGGGCCGGAAGATTTTCAAAGGAAGTTGATGAAACAGTAAATGCTTTCAATTCATCTATATCCTTTGACGGAAGAATGTACAGACATGATATACAGGGAAGCATAGCCCATGCGACTATGCTCGGCAAATGCGGGATCATTCCTGAGGAAGACAGCGTAAAGATCGTTAAGGGACTTCGCGAGATCCTCGATGACATCGAGTCAGGCAAGCTTGAACTCGATATGACAGCCGAAGACATCCACATGTTCATCGAAGCTGAACTTACAAAGAGATACGGCGACACAGGCAAGAGACTTCACACATCACGTTCAAGAAACGACCAGGTCGCTGTTGATATAAGACTTTACCTCAGAGATGAGATCGAAGAGATAAGAAAGCTTACAGCTGAACTTGTAAAGGGACTCTGTGAAATTGCTGAAAAGAACACAGACACTATCATGCCGGGATACACTCATCTTCAGAGAGCGCAGCCGATCACTCTTGCTCATCACATGATGGCATACGGCCAGATGCTCTTAAGAGATCTTTCAAGACTCGCAGACACTGCAGAGAGAATGAACGTAAATCCTCTCGGAAGCTGCGCTCTTGCAGGTACTACATATCCTATAGACCGTTTCATGACTTCGGAGCTCCTTGGTTTCAGAGAACCGATGGTAAACAGTCTTGACGGCGTATCAGACCGTGACTTCTGCGTTGAACTTGCATGTGCGCTTTCGCTTCTTATGACTCATCTTTCAAGATTTTCAGAAGAGATCATTATGTGGTGCTCATGGGAATTCAAGTTCATCGAGCTCGATGACGCCTATGCAACAGGCTCATCCATCATGCCGCAGAAGAAGAATCCGGATATTACAGAACTTATCAGAGGCAAGACAGGCCGCGTGACCGGCGACCTCGTTACACTTCTTTCAATGCTCAAGGG
>CADAPI010000092.1 GCA_902789705.1 uncultured Ruminococcus sp. | reverse complement strand
TCTGCAGTTATATTTCCTATATGAAGCTTCTTAAGATACACTTCACTGAATTTTTTCATTTGCTTTCCTCATCTTTTCACCATACCGTGCGTATCAGCCGGTACACACGGATCATATTTCACGCGGAATCCGTGTTTTCCGTTTATACAGATCCGGCACGGAGTTCCGCGATTTTCTTCGCAAGTGCTGTATATGCTGTTTCCGGATCATCGATATCCGCCACAGTTTTCTCCATCGGACAGATATCTGTTCCTTTACGGTTAATTATTCTGTCAGTCAGAACGTCATAGCTACACGGGATACCGTGGGTTTCAAGAAAAGCTTTCCCGCTTTCAGACATCACCCTGCCGTGGACGCTTACGATACCGGCCTTTACAAACAGCATCGCTGCCGCCTTGCCGACTATCACATCAGCCACGGAATATCCGGTTAAGTCTCTGACTTCTGAAATAAACCTCATCATCGGAGAGATACCTCTGCCGTCATCGGTAAAGAATTCACCGCCGCGACAAAGACATATAGAATGTCCTTCCAGTTCTCTTATCGCTGTTTCGATATCAGTCATTTTGATTCTCCTTTGCGAGCAGTTTCTTTAAACAGATCACAATGACCGGAACAAGCAGAGCCTGTACTGCAAGGCCGGTAATTCCTGTCTTTATCTGTCCCCATATCATCGCCGGAGTAAAAGCTGCAAAGCTCTGACACACTGCGACTGCCCCGAGAAAAAACGCACGTCCGGATATCTGTGCCAGAATTACTGCCGGAAAAGCAAAGAGTCCGTTTTCAGGTATTTTCTCCGAAAAAAGTCCTGATACTGCTGCAAATACGGCAAGTTCAATCATCATAAACGGCAGTCTTGCAGCCGCCGGCATAGGATTACCCGCGGCATATGTCACAATGAAACTTATGACCGGTGAAAGCACACCGACAACAAGTCCCCACTTAGTTCCGAGAACACATCCGCTGATAAGCACCGGCAGATACATAGGGAGCCATTTTACTCCTCCCGGCATACCGAGCAGCTCATGAACGACCTGCGGCAGAATGACCGCCAGTGCTATTAGACCAGCGGACACGGCTGTCTTAAGCTTTATTTTCGTGCCGGACGGCACATTTCTTACTGTAAGAGCGTTTTCAAGCATTATAATTTCCCCCGTTTTCACTTTGAAGTTTTACGAACATCACTTACATTATTCTATCATATTATCAGGTGATCATGCAACAGAAAATAAGAAATGAACTTTATATTCCAAGCTGTTGAAACGGAAAGAAAAATCAGCCGGAACCAATAAAAACGGACACTCCGGATCATTTTCGGAGTGCCCGCTTTTTTGATTATTAAGAATATATTATTTCTTTGTAAAGTTTGCTGTAATGCCTGATGCCTGGCCCGGTGTTACTGTTATTGTATCACCGCTGCCGGTTGCACCTGTCCAGCCTGAGAATGTGTATCCTTCAGCCGGTACAGCCTTTACAGTTACCTTGTAGTCAGTGAAGAATGTACCACTCCACTTGCCGCTGTTTGGATTTACTGCAACGCCTTCAACGAGAAGCTTGCCGCCCTTTGCGTCGTTTACTGCAAGATCAACTGAAGCTGTCTCGCCTGTGAGTTCGAGGTCGGTCTTAAGGAAGTTATAAACATTCTTGTGTCTGTTCTGAATGAATGTCTTGATATTGTTTACTTCGCTTGTGAAGTTGTTTGAGCTGCTTACTCTCTTCTGCATTTCTGCCATTACAGGCTGATACATGTTTGTGAAGTATTCAAGCTGTGAAAGCATATTATCAGCACTGAGATTGCTGTTCATGATCGTGCAGAATGTATTTACAAATCTCTGTTTGAAATCAGCGTTCTGGAGGAGCTTGTAGAAGAGAACTGTGTGATCCTTTGGTTCCTGAGCTGTCTGCTGACCAGGCCACTGCTGTCCTGGATTCTGCTGACCCGGCCACTGCTGTCCCGGGTTCTGCTGACCAGGGTTCTGCTGGCCAGGATCCTGCTGGCCCGGCCACTGTCCGCCTGGGTTCTGCTGACCCCATGGATTCTGCTGCTGTCCGCCAGGATTCTGCTGGCCCCAAGGGTTCTGCTGGCCAGGATTCTGCTGTCCCGGATCCTGCTGCTGTTCATCACCAGGAGCAAATGCCATCTGACCTGCGTTCCAGTTACCGCCGCCCCAGTCGCCGCCGAAGTTCCAGTTACCGAAGCCGCCCATCTGATTGCCGTACATAGCGACCTTAAGTGAATCTTCTGTGTATGTGCCGCCGCCCATGCTGTAAAGGCTTGTTGAGTACTCTGTATCATAGAGCATCCATCTCCACTTGCCGTCCTCGTAAGGCTGGTCAGATGTGGTTCTTGAACGCCATGTTCTGTAGTTGTTGTCGTTGTTCATCCAGTCCTGGTTTGCAATGAATATCTGTGTGCACCAGTATTCGATGAAGTTCTGCATGTCGATCATCTGATTGATCTTCTGGTAGTTAGAATCAACTGAAAGATCGTTGTTCTTTGCAAAATTGATAAGTTCTTCATAGTAAGCAAGATCTGATTCTTCGCCCTCGCCTACTTCCTTGCCGCACTCAATGATCATGACATTCTTCTTGTCGATGTTGTAGTTGTTTTCAAGATATGCATCGTCGTATTCTTCCTGAAGTGTGTAAACACCGAAGTATTCGCCGTTGATGAACATAATGCACGGACGTGAAGCCTGTGTGTCGAATGAAAGATCTGAAACAAGGCTCTGGATGTAGTTGTCACGGAACTGTGCGTGTCCGAGATCGTTACCGCCGTTTCTTATACGGAACTTGTTGTACTTGTCGATAGGTGTTGTACGGTCAAGCTGCATTGTGTTGCCCGGAATGAGATCGTACTTGACGTTCTTCTTGCCGTATTCATCACGTGAGTAGAACTTAAGGCTCTTTACGATGGATGAACGTGTTGCATTACCTGAAATTCTTGCGCCGAGGTACTGGCTGTGAGCAAGTTTGCCGTCATTTTCGAAGAGTTCGAAGTAAACCTTTCTCTCCCATTCCTTGCCGCGCTGTGTGTAGTTAGCTTCGTCAAGCCATGACTGCATCGGATTCTGCTTACCTGACTTTACAAACTCATCATAGATCTTACCCTGTACGTAGATGCCCTTCTCGTAGTCGAAGAAGTCGTCAGGGCTGATAGTGATGTTCACTATCGGGAAGCCGCCGTACTGCTGTTTGATGTCAATACCTGTAAAGTATGACTGGCTTACGATATCACTTACATTGCCGTCCTTGTCAACCGCAATAGCCTTTACAACAGTACCCTTTGTAACTGCAGGCGGTGTGTATTTGTCGTTCGATACAGCGTATCCTGAAGCATAAAGATTAGGCTCATTCGACCTGTTCGTGATCTTTATAGGTGAGCTGTAAAGCTGTGATGAAGTTGTCGGATCTGTTCCGTCAGTTGTGTAATAGATCTTTGAACCTACACCTGCTGATAATGTAAGATCGAAGCTGCTGTTATAGAAACCGCTTTCAGCAGAAAACTCAGGCACACCTGTTACGACCTCTGAGCCGAGTTCCTTCATTACGAGTTCCTTTTCAAGGATGTAGTCCAGAAGATTTATCTTTCCGTCGCCGTTTACATCACAGGCAGCTGTTTCTTCGCCTTCCGGTTCCTTTGTGCCCATAAGTATCTTACCGACTCTGGTAATATCCTTGGATGAAATAGCGCCGTCTCCGTTGGCATCGCCCTTAGCAAGTGCCAGTACGGTCACTGACATTGAAGCTGCCATGAGAAGAGCTCCAAGTCCCGCAATTGTTCTTTTCAAAAAAATCACTCCCGTTACTAATAAATAATTATTCCGTTTCCGGATCTTCAGTCATTAACTCCATTATACACTAACTCACAGTTTTAAGTCAACATGTTTCACTTTTTTGTCATAAATTCACCACAAAAACGCTGATTTTATTTTTGAAAAAGCCGGCTGATAAAAGCCGGCTTTTATATAACATTAAGTAAAAATAACTGATCATTCTGAAAATCCGGTAAAACCGGCTCATCAGGTCGTGAACTGTTCTGTTTCCGATAAGCACGTCAGGGCTTCCTCAGCGCATTATACGCCGGGATCAGGCACCGAGTTTGCTTATCTTCTTTGAGATAAACTGTCTGAGAGTAGCAAGGTCAGTAAGATCGATGTTTCCGTCAGCATTGACGTCTGCACACTTCTTTTCATCTTCGTTAAACTTTACATCTTTGAGGAGGTAGAGCGAGAGCTGAGTAAGATCAGTAACGTCAATAGTGCCGCTAAGATCAATGTCCCCGTAAGCCACTGTTTTTTCTGTGGGTTTAACTGTAGGTGTTGCTGACTCAGTTGGTTTTACTGTTGGTGAAGCTGATTCAGTTGGCTTTACTGTAGGTGAAGCTGTTTCAGTCGGCTTAACAGTTGGTGAAGCTGTTTCAGTTGGCTTTACAGTCGGTGAAGGTGTTTCCGAAGGAGCTGTCTGTGTCGGAACAGGAGCATTTGTCGGGATCTCGCCCGGTGTAAGTCCTTCGATGATTGAATAGTAAGCTGGTTTTGCCTTGAATTCAGAGTCGAAAATAAGCGGATTCTGAGGAGCTCTCCAGCTGTTGTCGTCTGTTACGCCCCAGAATATTACTGCTGAAATGTTATCCTTGTACTTTTCAGCTACGTTCATAATAGCATCGTAGTACTTAGCCTGGTGCTCGAAATACTGGTCGCCTGACTTTTCAGGAACTGTTACGTCAAGCTCTGTGATCTGAACGTCAAGACCTGTAGCAACATATTCCTTAACGGCCTGTTCGAACATCTGAGGTGAAGGGAAAGCTGCATCCATGCTCTGTCTGCAGTCAAGGTGAGCCTGCATACCGATACCGTCGATAACGCCCTTTTCCTTGAGTCTTGTTGCCATTTCAACGATCTGCTTCTTCTTGTCCATGTATTCGTTGTAGTCGTTGTAGTAGAGCTTGCATCCCTTAGGAGCATACTTTCTTGCATATTCGAATGCATAGTCGATGAATGAGTTGTCACCGAATACTGCTACCCAGTCAGAAGCACCCCACTGGTTGCTTTCAGAAGGATGACCAGGCTTACGAGGTGTACCGTCTTCAAGCCATGCTTCGTTTACAACGTCACATGCATATATGTTAAGTGTAGGATATTCCTTTGCAAGTGCAGCGAAAACGTTCTTGATGTAGTTCTCCATACGCTTGAGCATCTTTTCCTTTGAAACGTACTCGCCCTTTGCATCGTAATTCTCCTTGAAGAACCATTCAGGAGTCTGGCTGTGCCATACGAGTGTGTGCGCTCTTAACGGAATGTTGTTCTTTACGCAGTAGTCAAGAACCGGCTTTGCTGATGCGAGGGAAACCTGCGGGTTTTCATCGTCGCCGTTCTCTTCCATATAAGCTAAAGTAGCCTTGTTGTTAAGCACATAATCAGGCTTGAGTTCGTTGCCGACTGTGATGCTTCCGCTGAAGTGCTTGTCAACAAGCTTCATGAAAGGCTTTGAAGCGAGATCGCTTGGTGTGAGAGCTGTACCGATCTTGAAGTAGTCAGCGTAGTAAGCTCTGAGTGAAGTGAGGTCTTCAATTGCAACGTCAGGAACGTTTGAGATCTTGAAGTCATCAACGAAGATAGTGCAGTTTGCATCTGCTGCTTCAAAATAGAGGAACTTGTTTGTTGAACCTGCAGGGAAGCTTACCTTTGCTTCATACTTGAGCCAGTCTCCGTCCTTGCAGTCCTGAGGAAGAACGTTGTCATAGTGTGTAGTGCCTTCAGCATCATCGAACTGCATGCTGAGTGTAAGCTTGCTGTAGTAAGGTGTCTTTGCGTAAGCAGTTACGATGTACTGTGTACCGGCCTCGATAACGTCATCAAGTGCAACCTGAGGACCGTTCCATGATTCTTTTCTTGTGCTTATGCTGAGGCAGTTGTCTCCGCCGTGAGCACCTTCGCTTACAACTTCAACAGTTTCGTCCTCGCCTCTTCTTGAAAATCCGTCTTCCTTGCCGTCTTCGAAGTCTGCTGAGAAAATTACGTCATCTTCAGCGCTTACCTTTTCAGGCTGTACAGGGAATGCAGCAACTACACCTGCGAGCATTGCAAGACTTGCAACACCAGCCATGATTCTTTTTGAATTGTTCATTAAAAAAGCCTCCTGATTTTATTGACTATATTAAATTTGAAAAATGTGAACTTAATTACCCTACTGATTATTATATCAAATTACTATAAAACATGCAATAATCAATTCGTTTTTCTACCAAACCTCCAACAACTTATACTCATTCCGTGAGGATGATTTGATAAATATCACAATCATTATTGTTATTCACACATAATCTATATTACCATAAAAACATAACAATCCAAAGTCAATTCTTGCGGTCCTGTCAGTCAATCTATGCTAAGGAAACACTGATCAAACCGGAAATCCGGCTTTGCCGGATTTCCGGAGGCGGGATTACCAGCTGTTTACGAGAATGAGCCGAGAAGTGCCTGCTGTGTATGATAAGTGATCTTTATACCTGCATTTTTATCAAGCACAAGTTTATCTTTCGGAATGGCAGCTGCCAGATGCCACTCACGGTTACTGTCTTCAGCTTTTTCTTCTGCATTGACAAATCTTCCTATGAGCACTTCAAGTGTACCATCATTATTAACTGAAAGGTTCAGAATACTGTACCTGATGTTTGTTTTTTCAGCCGGCTGATTTATTACAAGCAGTGCATTGTCGTCAAAGAAATCCTCCGTTATGAACTCATCTTTCAGATGACTGTATCTGCCTTTCAGTGATTCATTGATCATTTCAAACCAGCTGTCAGTAAAGATAAGATCTTTAAAGTTATCTTCAAAAACAAATTCCGTTTCTGAATTCGATACAAGTGCTGTCGTGTTCAGATCACTGTAAAGTGAATATACTCTGTCGCTGTTTCTGATCTCAGCTCTGAACGACTCAACCGCTGCCGGATCAAGTACTGTTTTCGGAACTGCCGCTGCGAGGAACCAGTTTTCTTCCATTGAAGGTGAGGCCATATCAAATCCTGTTACCTCATAACGTTCAACTGTGAGTTTAAGATTCTTCTTATAATCGATGTCCAGATCAGAAATACGGTATGCCGGTCCGAGATGACCTTCAAAAACCGAAAAGTAAACCAGTGAATTGTCTTTAAAGAAATCTTCTGAAATACCGAATCTCTCGATGGCGCCGGTCGGCTTTATACCTTTTGAGGTTATCTTCTCATTAAACTCATCCATGGAAGATACTATTCCTGAAAGCTGTTCAGTCACAATACCTGAAGTATGCTCTACTGAAGTTGTACTAATAAGTCTGCTGCTTCCTGTCAGATTTGTATGCTCATGTATATCATTGTAATGCACATACGTCCTGCTTCCGTTATGCGGATTATCAGGAACAACAGTAATGTAATGTATGGTACCGGCTATCTCCGTCTGCATCGACGGGAAAAATCTGTCGTAATATAGATGAACGTCCCCGTTTTCACTTTCCTTTACGGAAGTAAGAGTATATTTCACACCGTTGCATCCGAGCGATTTGTCGATCATGACAGCAAGTCTGTGATCCTTGAAGAATTCCTCACTGACTTCCAGCCCCTTTTCTTTCATCTGATCAGGCTGATGCTCATCTGAAGCCATATATTCCTGATAGTCCTTCATCGAAGATACCATGAACCCGTCACCGGTGAAATGATTTCCGTTCGTTTTCACTGTCGTACATTTGTCAGTAATGTCGATCTCGCCGACAGTCCTGCCGATGAAAGTGATCTTCTTTGAAAGGTACTGTCTGAAAAGTGCCAGATCGCTTAAATTCACTGTGCCGTCATTCTGAACATCTGCGGCTTCAAGAATATTTACATCTGTAATGTCACTGTCACCGATAAGATACAGTGAAAGATACGACAGGTCCGTAACGTCAGCTATTCCGTCGCCGTTCAGATCACCGTAAACGATACTGTCATAGTCCAGCTCTGCTGCCTGCGCATAGCTGGTCGGCGAAGCCAGCGGAGCTGCCGGATGTACAGACGGATGTTTCGGAACCCATGAATTATCGTCCTGCGCTATCGGACTCGGGATCTCAGGCGGTGATGTGGTGTAATACTCCGGAATGAAATTTTCCGTCCTGTAATCGTAAAGAGGAGCATTTCTTTCAAGGCCGAGTGAAAACTCATATCCGAACTCATCAAAAATAAGCTTTCCTATGCGGCATCTTTCCTCCGGCGTATCCTTTTCTGTTTCAACAACGTACATTTTATTATTGTCGTCTCTTTCACTGACTATGATACGGCAGTTCTCGCCCTTTCCCTTAAGAAATTCCGCAACTGACGCAAAATCATAGTCTTCCTTTTCTCTAAAAGAATTATAGTTGTAACAGAGCCTGTCAAAATAAAAGGTGTAATCCTTATACTTTACTTTTTCTCCGTTAAAGCCGATATCCGTTATCTTACCCTCATCAACATACGGCTTGAGTACTTCCTTTACCTTGTCAAACATCTCAGATGTGATATCATCCGCAAGCACGATACCGGTTGAATACACGTAATACGTATCAAATGTACCGCCTGTGATAGCAGTAACAGCCCTGAGGATCTCCGTTCTTGCATCATCGTTGCAGCTTTTGAAGGTAACAGTCAGTTCATCTTTTGCTTCCGGAAAAGTCAGAAGAAGATAGTTTCTGCTGTTCCATTCGCCGATATACGGAACACATTTTCCTCTGAAATTTTCGTCGCTGTAACCGGAACCACCCGTACCGATGATCTCACGATAGTCACTGAACGCCGCCTCAAAATATCCGCTGTCATCAAACCTTTTAAGTTCACCGAAAAATTCCTCACGTTCCCGTGCAAGTGACTCCACTGCATCTTCAGTAACCTGGGCATTAACTGCACGTATATCATCCAGAGCTGGAAGCACACATGAAGATGCCAGCAGAGCAGCAGTCATAACCGGCATTATTTTCGTTTTTTTCATTATATATTCATCCTTTCTGCAATCTGATTTTCATATGATTTCGTTTGCTATATATTATACACACGAACCCGCCGGTTATCTTCATGTTTTTCTTAAAAATTTTTATCCGGATGAAAGTTTGTTAATTTGTGCCAGATTCCGAGTGGTATTTTTGTGCAATTCAACTTATTCAAAGACAAAAAAATTTCTAAGGCAGACAAAGCAATTAACAATCTTGAAATTTTCGCTTGACATAATTATAATTTGCAGTTATAATGAAATCATCAGAGCAGTGTCAGAAATCGCTGGTCAGATCAGCGTTTCCTTAAAGCTGCATAAGCATAGTATTCCGTTATTATTTTCGAGGTGGCATTTATGAGA
>CADAPI010000091.1 GCA_902789705.1 uncultured Ruminococcus sp. | reverse complement strand
GATCTTCTGTTTTCTTTCAGAAACGCTTCTTGATCCGAAAAGTTCTTCCTTAAGCTTTGAGAAAATTCCCGTTTTCTGATCTGCGTCTTCGGAAAGCTGAGGTTTTGCTTTGCCGGCTTCAAGTGCTGCAATGTCCGACTTTGTTTCGTTCCGGTCGGAAAGATGCTTTTTCTTTGGTTCGTATTCAGGTTCTGCCGGTCTGCTGAGCTTACGGCTTTCCTTCCTTACATATCTGATGTTGTCTTCAGGATTGCGAATCGCCGGACCTGATCTGTCTTCGGTTTTTGCAGTGCTTCTGTAAGAGAAACTCTGTCTCTTGTTTCTGAAGATCTCGTCGTCAGGATCGCGGAATGCTGAAGGCGGCGAATCATCAGACACAGGACCGGAGAAGAATATCGGTTTCTTTTCATCTTCTGACTTTTCATCTGCTGTTTCAGAATCTTCTCCGGAAGACGCTTCTGATTTTTCATCTTCTGTATCAGGAATAATCGGTTCGGCCGTTTCTTCCGAAGTGTTTTCCGGCTCCTCACCGTCACTGTCAGTCCCGGAAATTCCCTCAGCTTCTGAATCAGCGGCATCCGGAACGTCAGCTGATACTGCCGGACCGTTTTCTTCTGAAAGTGATGAAAGATCTTTTTTAGCCAGTTCTTCAGCTTCCTTTTCAAATTCCTTCAGGAAATCCGGAACATCTTCTGTAAGATCACCGGCTTCTTCAGCTTTTCCGCTGACACTTTCTGAAAAGGTTATTTCATCTGATTCCTGAAGTTCAGGCGCAGGTTCATTATTCTCCGCACCAAACTCAAATTCAGCTTCTGTGCCGGTGTGGAGAATTTCTTCTGTTTCATTTTCCGTCTCGGCTTCTGCATCCTCAAAAACGAGCTTTTTCAGAAGCTCTCCAAACGGATTTGGCTTTTTCGAGTCCATTTTAACTCCTTATTTGTTTCTTTGTCTTACCGCTTCATACATGAAAATTCCGGCTGCAACTGAAGCGTTAAGAGAATTTACGTGTCCGTACATCGGAAGACTGAGAAGGAAGTCACACTTTTCCTTTATGAGTTTGCCCATGCCGAATCCTTCAGAACCTATAACAAAGGCGATGCCGCCGTTTAAGTCGACCGTGGTGTAGTCGGCGCCTTCTGCATCTGTTCCGTATATCCAGATGTTTTTTTCCTTGAGTTCGTCGATCACGGAAGCGAGATTTGAAACACGTGCAACAGGGATCCAGCTTGCCGCACCTGCTGATGTTTTGTGTACGGTCTGGTTAAGCGATGCACTTCTTCTTTTCGGAATAATGATTCCGTCTGCCCCTGCAGCTTCTGCGGTACGGATTATAGCACCGAGATTGTGCGGGTCTTCGATCTCGTCGCAGATGATAATAAACGGAGCGTGTCCCTTTTCCTCTGCTCTTTCGAGAATATCCTCAACAGTGGCGTATTCGGCGCATGCACATACAGCGACCACGCCCTGATGTGTTGCTGTGCCGCACATCTGACGGAGCTTCTGGTCGTTGACGTTCTTGACAACGACTCCGTTGTTTTTTGCCATGGAAGCGATCTTGCTGAAGATCGTGCCTGAACCGGCCAGATAGATGGTGTCTATCGGCTGGTCAGCCTTCAGTGCTTCCATTACGGGATTTTTTCCGAGTATGAGGTTCTGCTCAGTTTCCCGGCTGTTGTTTTTATCGTTCATAGTAATGATCATTCCTGTTTTATAGGGTGGGTTTAAGAGACCGTTTTACGCGGTTTCTCGCAACATACATTATTAATTATATCATTTATCTTAATAAAAGACAATAGTCACTTGAAGCTTTTTAATAGTGAATATTACAGAAAAATCCAGTATTGTTTGCGAAAGTAATATTTTTAATATCAAAAGTGCATAATTTTCTGAAAATTG
Source organism: uncultured Ruminococcus sp. (assembly GCA_902789705.1). Classification (GTDB taxonomy): domain Bacteria; phylum Bacillota; class Clostridia; order Oscillospirales; family Ruminococcaceae; genus HUN007. The sequence continues at coordinate 7,568 of CADAPI010000091.1, read as the reverse complement.
CTTGTTTTACATTGTGCTTTGTATTATAATTTTATATATAGTGACTATGTGCTGAATATGGAAAGGAGGGATGGTTATGAAGCTTTTTGGCAGAGATTATTTTAAGTCCGGCAAAGCGAAGAAAAAGAAGACCGGACGGGACGATAATGATAACCAGACCACGCCAGCCGGCGGGAACAGTACAGATGAAACTGTGAATGTCACAGAGCAGACTGATGCCAGACCTGAGGACGCAGCCGCGGCAGAAAAGAAAAAAACTGACGAAAGACTTAATGTGACTGAAAACTCAAACCTTTTTAAACTGTGGAATGAGTATCCGGAAAGTGTCAGGGGAAAGAAATTTGATCCTCTGGAGTTCATGTATGAAAATATAGAAAAGACACATGCTGAACTTAAGGAGAATTTCTTCAGAATACATGCACATGAGGCTGTTTTTAAGGATTTTGACGATAATCAGAAAGAGATCGCTGAGTTTATGAAAAATCTTTCCGGGTATGCCGGAAAGGTGCTTCGTACTGTAAGCAAAGGTTTCGATATCACACAGGAACAGATAGAAAAGATAAAAAATGTTGCCTTTGACGAAAACGGTGAGTTTTCGGAAACACGTCTTAAGAACATTCTGTTAAATGACAGCAGTCTGGCCTCGATGGGCGGATTCAGAAGCAGCGAGGAATTAAAGAAAATCATATCTGCTGTACGTTCCGGAAATGCGGTTCCGGAAAAAGCCGGAGCAGATGACGAAACGCCGGAAACAGAAGAAACTGAGCAGCTTCCGGTGTTCAGCGAACGTGATGCTGAAATACACTTTAAACTTTCGGCTGACCTTATCCATGCCTGGGTGTTCATACTTCCTCCGGGTGAAAACGGAAAGGATGTAAAAGCATCGGCAATTACGGAAATACTCGCTGAAAACGGTGTTATATCCGGAATCGATGAGGCCGTACCTGAAAGAATAGAAAAAGAAAAACTTTACTTTAAACTCATCGAAGCAGCCCGCGGCAAATATCCGGTAAACGGTACAAACGGAAAGGTCCGTGAACTTTTTTCAAGAGAAAACAATCAGATAAATCTTGTTGAAGACGAACACGGAAGAGTGAACAACAAGGAACTAGGTCTGATAAGGAGTGTCCGTAAGGGAGATGTCCTGGCAGAGATCGAGCTTCCGACCGCAGCTACTGACGGATTGCTGGTCACTGGCGAGCCGGCAGAGGGCACTGACGGAGAATATCCGAAGGTACCTGCCGGTACAAATACAAAAATATCTGAAGATAAAAAGACTGTCACTGCAGACGCTGACGGCGAGCTCTATTTTCAGAACGGAACTTTCAACGTAAGAAAAGTGCTGAAGATAAATCATGACGTTGATCTTTCAGTGGGAAATATCGATTTTGCAGGCGACCTGATCATAAACGGAAACATCAGGGAAGGGTTTTCTGTAAAGTGTTCCGGTAACATGAAGATAAACGGACTTTCGGAAAGTGCGGAGATAAGCGCCGGCGGAGATATTTTTATAGAAAAGGGCATGTTCGGCGGTTCCGGCGGCAGCATAAAGGCAGGAGGAAATCTTAACTGTAAATATCTTGAAAACTGCCGCGTTGATATAAGCGGAAACCTTTCCGCTGACCAGATCCTCAGATGTACTGTATCGGCTGACGGATTTGTGGATGTTTCCGGAGCGAAGGGCAGGATAATTGGCGGCAGTATTACCGGCGGAAAAGGAATAAGGGCAAACTTCATAGGTACCCAGTCCGGTATGGGATCGAATGTGACGCTGACAACAGGAATGACCTCTGTTTATCTGAAGCAGCGTTCCTTAAAGGCTGCGGAGCTGGCGCTGGTCGAGGAAAGTCTGGCAAAACTCATGCAGAACATCCGTTTTCTTGAAGCCAAAAAGAATTCCCTCAATCAGTTCCAGAAGGCTCTTCTTGAAAAACTTGTGCTTCAGACCAAAGCCAGAAAAATTCAGAGAGATGAGCTAACTGCCGAGATCGAGGAGCTGGATAAAAAAAGCCGCGGCAGCCGGTCTGCTGTTGAGATAAAATGCGGACAGCTGCGTTCTGCGCTGGAAATAAACTTTGACGGATTCAAATATAATATCAACAAGGAACTTAATAATTTCCGTGTGTACAAGGACGGCCCGAAGATAATCGCAAGGGCAAACGGTTTTGAAAAAGTGATAACCGATAAAGCATGATTTCTGAATAAATCAGATCAGGAATTTCGGCAAAGTCCTGTATCTGCGGTATCTCTGGATACGGAAAATCCGGATCTGAAACGGGATCAGCGGGCTTTAAGCAACACTTTTCCGGAAGATTGTCAGGTATGTTAAAACGTTTGGGATTTGTGGAAAATCCTGTTGAAAATGTGGAAGAAACAGATTACCATGTTGAAAACTGCGGAATCAGCTGTTGAAAAATCTGTGGAAACGGTGGAAAAAACCTGTTCTGAATAGTTGTTGATTGTGTTGAATCGAATAATACTTATCAGGAGAAAGAACAGTAAAGAAAAAATATGGATTACAAAATAACAGATGATGGGATAATTGTGAGCCAGAATTGTTTTGATCTGGCACAGACTCTGGACTGCGGACAGGCATTCAGATGGAGCGAAAGAGAGGACGGCGCTTTTGAAGGGGATTTTCTGAATGAGCATCTTGTTGTCTCGGAACTGCGTAAGGGCGAGTTCCTTTTTGAAGGAGTTTCCGAGGAAAAGTTTCTTTCAGTATGGAAGGAATATTTTGATTTTGAAACTGACTACGAAGCGATAATAAAACGGCTTTCTGAAGATGAAACACTTGCAAAAGCATGTGCGTTTGCCTCCGGAATAAGGATACTCCGGCAGGATACGTGGGAAACTTTGTGCTCGTTTATAATTTCCCAGAACAATAACATTCCGAGAATAAAGGGGATAATCGGCAGGCTCTGCGAAAAATACGGCGGATTTCCTGACAATGATACACTTGCTGCCGAAACTGCGGAGTCGCTGGCTTTTCTCAGAGCAGGTTTCCGTGCAAAATATATCGTCGACGCTGCGGTCAGAACTGCATCCCGCGAGATAGATCTTGAAAATATCAGAACGCTTTCCTGCGACGATGCACGAAAGGAGCTCATGCGCATCTGCGGTGTCGGTCCGAAGGTCGCTGACTGTGTGCTTCTTTTCGGCATGTACAGAACGGAAGCTTTTCCGGTCGATGTGTGGATGAAAAGGGTTATGGCACGTTTTTATCCTGACGGCATGCCGGAATGTGCAAAAGGTATCGAAGGTATCGCCCAGCAGTATCTTTTTCATTATGTGCGAAGTGATCCGTCGATGCTTGGTGAAATAGTCTGATAATTGCACCTTGTTTTTGTCTTTCTTGTGCAAAGTGCAGTAAAGACATTGACATATACAGTATTATGTTGTATTATTATTGTATAGGATTGTTTGTAATCAGTATTTTTAATTATGAAAAATCTGATAAGGGAAGGGGGAGATAACAATGGAAAAGGGTAAGAGAATTAACATCGGACTCTTTGTAAACAGCATACAGAACGACTACTCAACACTTGTGTGTCAGGGGGCTGCTGTTGCTGCGGAAGAACTTGATGTTAATCTTCTTATTGTTCCGGGACGTGAACTGGTCAATACCTGGGAAACGAGAGAAGTGAGAAGATTTGAACTTCAGAACAATATCCTTTACACATTTATAAATTCCAATAATATTGATGTACTTATTGTATCGATAGGAACCGTTGCTTCTCTTCTGGATGAAATACAAAGAAAAGAGTTCCTTGACCAGTACAGGGACCTGAAAGTTATCGCTCTTGAATCGGAGGTCGAAGGATATCCCGGCATTCTTTACAGCATGAGCGGACTGCGGCAGGAGATCGAACATTTCATAACAGTCCACGGCATGCGTAAGATCGCTTTTTTAAGCGGACCGGCAAACAATACTGTGGCACAGGAGAGAGAGTCCGTTTACAGACAGGTCATGGCTGAACACGGCCTTGATGTTCCGGAAAACTACGTTGCCTACGGCGATTTTTCGGATCTCTGCGCTGATAAGGTAAGAAGCTGGTTCGATGATATATCAGATAACTTTCCGGAAGTTATCTGCAGTGCCAATGATACCATGGTGAAATGCATCAAAGATATATGTGCTGAACGCGGAATCAGAATAGGCACCGATTTATTCGTTGCCGGATTCGATGACGCAGCATTTGCAAATGTAATGGTACCTCCTCTTACTACAGTAAAGTCCAATGTTATGACGATGGGCTATACCGCTGTAGTCAGCGCTGTTGATTACTATAAAACAGGAGTTTTCAGAAAAGTTTCAGTCGACACAATGCTCATTACAAGGCAGTCCTGCGGATGCAGCCAGGAAGCAGTAAGAGAGACTGAGACCAGGGGAATAAGCCTTGATGTTGAAAAGGAAAAACTCATTGAAAACATTATAAATTACACTATAAAAAAATCATCGCTTGATGTAATGCCGAAAAAGCAGATCAGCGTTCTCCGTGATTTTATCGGATATGTTTATGAGCGTGCTGTAGGGGCGGATCCTTCACCGATATCGTCTGCTGAAATGAGCAAGCTGGTATCTGAACTCATGTGCGAAGAAAATATGGACTTTTTCACGTTCGACGCTATCAATGCCGTAGCTTTTGCCATGCGTAAAATAGCTCTTGAGGGCAACGGCGGGACAAGGCGTGAAATTGTGTTCAGGGTTTTTGAAAGATTTTTCCGCAGTGTAAGTCTTCAGTTTGCAGAAAAAAGCCAGAGTATTGAAAGCAGAATGATAGCGGACCGTCTGGTTTTCTCACGTATCGCGGACGATATGATGTCCAGCGGGAGCAACGAATCCGAGAGTTTAAGACTGCTTATGAATGATATAAAACAGCTGCATGTAAAGAGCTGTTACCTTTATTTATACAATAAATCATTTGACAGGCTTTCGAAAACTTCAGGCATCGACAATACCAATGCATGGGAGAGGCCGGAGTATATTTATCTCAAGGCTCTGTATGACAATGACTCCTTTGTTTTTCCGGATCATGACGACCAGAAGATGCGCTATGATGAATTCCTGACCAATAAATTCGTTAAGGATGAATACCGCAGGACAATGGTACTTCAGGCACTTTATTTCAACTGTGAACATTACGGAATGATTCTGATGGAAAGCAGTTCCATTGGCCTTATGTCTGAAATAATGAACATCTCGCTGCAGATAAGCACAGCCATCAAGCTTACACAGTTTATGGGACAGCTTACATATGCTCTTGACAACGTTGAGGAAGCCAACAGAAAACTCAGTGTAGAATCAGTTACTGATCAGCTTACCGGAATTTATAACCGCCGCGGTTTCATAAGCGAGTCTGAAAAGATCCTTTATGACAAGAAAGGAAACACGTGCAGCGGTGCAGTTCTTTATGCTGACCTTGACTGTCTTAAAATTATAAACGATACCTTCGGCCACAAGGAAGGCGATTTCGCCATCAGAAAAGCCTCGGAGATACTCTGTTCAAGTCTGAGAAAGTCAGATGTTGTCGGACGTGTGGGCGGAGATGAATTTGTGGCATTTGTCATGGATATTGATGAGAAAAGAATAAAGACTGTCTGCCGGAGAATACAGGAACTGGCGGCATCTTTCAATAATGTCAGCGCCAAGCCGTACAATATCGGTATCAGTACAGGACTGTACCTTTTCAATACTGCTGACGGCGAGTCGATCGATCAGCTTATGTCCGGAGCGGACAAAGATCTTTACAACAACAAAAAGAATAAAGTCAAAGTAGTGCTTAAGGAAGGGCACTGATCAGGAGATCACTATGGAAAAAGAACATTGTCACTGTAGTTCTGAACACTCTGAATTTGACGGGAACATGCCTGACGATAATGTGCTGTATGTTGTTTCCGAACTGTTCAAGGTTTTCGGTGACACAACAAGGATAAAGATTTTATTCCTTCTTCTGAAGAAGGAGATGTGTGTCTGTGACATTGCCGGACTTCTCGGAATGCAGCAGTCAGCCATCTCACATCAGCTGCGGGTGCTCAAACAGGCAAGGCTTGTAAAGTTCCGCAGGGAGGGAAAAACCGTTTTCTATTCCCTTGCAGACGGGCACGTAGAGACCATGTTAAGTCAGGGTCTGGAACATGCAGCCGAGCAGCTGCCATCGGGGCAGCCGCAGACAGGAATCTGAAAGTAAAGTTCAGGGCGTGACGGGAATGGACGTCATGCATCTGATTACAGAAAGGATACGAAAATATGATTAGAACAGGAAGACTATTTGCTTCACTGGCAGCAGTCATTCTTACCGCTTCACTTGCTTCGTGTAATAAGCCGTCTGACGGAAAAACTGATAATCTCGATACGGCTACAAGAGAAGAACTTGCCAGTCTTGCAGCAAAGGATTCCAGACTTACGGGTGAACTGGAAAACAAAACTATCAAATGGATGGCAAACTGGGGCTTTTCTGCAGAAAAAGATCCTAACCTTGTTGTGTTTCAGGAGAGATACGGCGGAAATATCGAAGAAACCATCATTGACTGGTCTGTAAGATACGATAAGCTTGCAACTGCCATAAACGGAGACGAAGGAATAGACTTTTTCCCTGCAGGAGATGCCGATGCGTTCCCTAAGGGTGCGATAAAGTCAATGTTCGTTCCTGTCGATGACTACATCGATTTCAGCTCGGAACTCTGGACAGATGTGAAGAAAGCCAACGATATCTTTCTCTGGAACGGCAAACACTATGTTATCTGTACAGATGTAAGCGGTGCAAACACTGCAGTTTTCTATAATAAAAAGACAATAGAGGAATACGGTCTTGAAGATCCTGCTGAGCTGTTCGAAAAGGGCGAATGGAACTGGGATACATTCAAGAAGCAACTTGATGATTTCGTTGATCCTGAAAACGGACTTTACGGCATTGACGGCTGGTGGACAGAGGCGGCTCTTTCGCTTACTACCGGTGTTCCGTACATAGGACTTAAAGACGGCAAGCTCGTTAATAATCTTAAAGATCCTGCCATTGAACGTGTTCAGAAGTTCATGGCCGAGCTCCACGATGACGGATGTGTCCTTGACAAGGGACTTTTCGACTGGAGTGAAAAACCGAATTTTATCGGTGAAGGAAAGGAACTTTTCTACCCATGCGGATTATGGGCTGTTTATAAACCTGCTGAAGAATGGAAGAAGACTTTCGGCGAAGATGCATTCTTTGTACCTATGCCTAAGGATCCGAAGGCTGACTACTACTACATTCCTTCAACCGTTGAAGGATTTATGATGGTGTCAGGCGGAAAGAACCCTGAAGGTGTTGCGAAATTTGCAGAGTGCAAGAGAGTGGTGCTTCTTAACGAAGGACTCAGAAAAGTCGGCGAAGATATGACTGTTGAGTCGTACGGCTGGACACCGGAAATGGTAGCCATGAGAGACAAGATGACTGAAATGGCCAACGAACATCCGGTATTTGATTTCTATGTGGGCGTAAGCAATGATGTGACAAGCATTCTTGACAGTGCGGAAACCGGTATCAGAGGAACTCTCCAGGCCGGTACACCTTGGTCAGAGACTGTGAATT